>JAOAFA010000094.1 GCA_026416535.1 Deltaproteobacteria bacterium | reverse complement strand
AGATGTGTATAAGAGACAGGGGCTACATCTGTAAAAGATAGAATCTATGGTGAATACTACTCGCCCAAAGATATAGTCGATATCGCAATAAAGAATCATTCTGAAAGTATTTCATATACATATACCGAACCCACAGTCTTTGCTGATTACGCAATTGATGTCATTGAACAATCCAAAGAGATGAAGAGCCAGTTATACCATGTCTTTGTCACAAATGGGTATATGAGCGATGAATTAATTAGCAGACTCGAGGGATTACTTGATGCAGCTAATATTGATTTAAAGTCCTTCTCAGATGAGTTTTACAAGAAAGTTTGTAAAGCCAGACTTGCTCCCGTTTTGAACACTATAAAACAGTTTTTTAATATGAATATTCACATTGAAATTACAACACTGCTGATCCCAACTCTTAATGATTCAGATGAAGAACTAGAAAAGATTGCAGAGTTTATAGCCTCTATAAGTCCCGATATTCCATGGCATATATCAAGATATCATCCTGACTACAAACTGGATATATCATCAACACCTACAGAGAGTATAAGCCGTGCAAGGGAGATCGGGAGAAAAAGCGGATTGAAGTTTGTATATTCCGGAAATATTTGGGGAGATGAAGGGGAAAATACTTATTGTCCAAATTGTAATAAACTCCTAATCAGGAGAGTAGGTTTTAGTGTAATCGAAAATAACATAAGTAATTCCTGCTGTAAATTTTGTAATGCCAAAGTCTA
The DNA here is from genome assembly GCA_026416535.1 of Deltaproteobacteria bacterium. Lineage (GTDB taxonomy): Bacteria > Myxococcota > SpSt-1050 > SpSt-1050 > SpSt-1050 > SpSt-1050. Next base: position 21,443 of record JAOAFA010000094.1, on the reverse strand, counting down.
TGGAAGATTTAGCAAATGAAAAATAAACATCTTATTTTTACGTTTTGCATCATTCTAATGAGCTGTTCTGAGAGAGAGAATCTACTCCTTATCACGGATACTCTAGACCCCGATGTACTCAGAACCGAAGAGGACGACGAGGTAATCAAAGATACAGGAACTATAGCAAAGCCGTTATTTGAAAAAGGATACATTCTACCGCCCAATTCTCTCCACTGCACTAATTTTGATACAGGCATAACTCAAAAAGAGTGTAATCATCACGGTTCTACTATAGCACAGCTTAAAGATGGGAGTATTGCTGTAGTCTGGTATCACGGGGTAGCAGAAAAGTCTAAGGATTCAAGAATTGTCTGGTCAAAGTATATAAAATCCGAGAAGAGATGGACAGATGTTTTAGTTCTTTATGATGACCCCGAAAGGTCTGAAGGAAATCCGGCTATATGGGTGGATGATAATGGAGACATATATATCTTCTTTGTAACAATTTTTGGATCAACATGGGATGAGACGAAAATCAGATATGTAAAATCGACTGATAATGGCAAAACCTTTTCAGAGCCTGTCTTTTTGAATGAAGAATATTGTTATAACACCAGGCACAGACCTGTAAAGTTAGGAAATGGAGATTTACTCCTTCCTCTTTACAATGAGTGTTTGGCGCTTCCTGTCTTCATGAGAATCAGGAACAATTTTAAGGAGATTATAAAAGAGTTTGAACTAACAGCTGATGAGATTATGGACAGATTAGGTCAGATTCAGCCGGCACTCATTAAGTTTGATGATGACAGAGTAGCAGCGATTACGAGGGATGGTACACATAATTTCAGGATTCACAGGATGGAGAGCAGTAATTTTGGCAAGAAGTGGGGTAAGATGGAAATATTGGGACTTCCTAATTCCGGGACCTCTGTTGATTGGGTCAGGCTCAAAAGTGGAGAAGTAGTTGTTGTCTTCAACAACTCCCCAACTAACAGGTTTCCATTATCTGTGGCCTTAAGCAAAGACGAGGGTCACAGTTTTATTGCCCTTGCAGATATAAATAATGAATGCGATAAAGAGGGTGGCTGTTCTTATGCCTATCCTTCCATAATTCAGGACAGAGAGGATGAAACAATCTGGGTATCATATACGCATAACAGAGAGACAATTGGATTTGTTCACTTTAACAAAGAGTGGCTGATGCAATTTAAAAATAGGGCCGTATTGCGTTGTAAGCCATCGTATGATTGTATTGATAGTGTGTGTCTTAAGAGATGTGGGGATAAGGCAGAGTGTTCAGAAGGAGAAGATTGCGATTCGCATTGTATAAGGAATTGCATTTCTGATAGTGCATGCAAAGAAGGCGAGTTTTGTTCACAAAAGAAGATTTGCCTACCAGTATATGACACGGAGCGAGTAGATCAGGGGTGTTATTAAGATTTTGTCTCTGATGGTCTTTCTAACCCATAATTTTTAATTTTATCCTCTCTTTTAAGCAGATATGCAAATAGCAGTCCCAGTGCACCAAAAATAGCAAATGTCAACATTGGTAGAGTGTAGTTGTATACAACCTGAATAGTTCCATTTTCTAATTGTGTTCTCGAGACAGTACAAAAGGAGTCGAGTATCCAACCGATTAGTGCTGGAACTCCCATAAGACCCCAATTTTGGATATAAAATATAAGAGCATAAGCTGTGCCCAGTTGTCTCTCCGGAATAAGTTTTGGGACCGATGGCCACATGGCTGAGGGGACAAGAGAGAATGCAATACCAAGAATGATCATCAGAAACATTGCAAAAAGCCAATGACTTATAGCAGGTATTGAAAATAATAGATGAACTACTATCAACATAGCTGATCCAAGGAACATGATAGACGCAGCCTTTCCTTTTTTATCAACCATTCTTCCAAAAATTGGAGTCATAAATATGTTACCAAATGGAATGAGACTTGGAATGAGTCCCGCCATCTTTGGTTCTAAACCATATTTTTGAACCATCAGGTCATTTGCATATTTTAAGAATGGAAATACAGCAGAATAAAAGAGGACGCACAACATAGCTATATACCAGAAACCTCTGTTTGTTAGGATCTCCTTAATATCAGACAGTTTAAAAGACTCATCTTTTGTATTGAGCTCATTAGTTTCGCCTAGTTTCTCTGAACTTTCTAACCTTCTATCCATAATTGTATAAACAAGGAATGTAGTAAGACCAATACAGAGCATCACAGATCCAAGCAAGATAGGGGCTGCAACATCTTTAAAATAGATTGCCATAGGGGCACCTATCTGGAGTGCAAGCATAGTTCCAAGACGAGCTACTGCTAGTTGAAGTCCCATAGCAAGAGCGAGCTCTTTACCCTTAAACCACTTTACAATTGTCTTTGAAACAGTAATACCCGCTATTTCTACTCCAACGCCAAATATAGCATATCCGATTGCCGCAAGCATGACCTGTGTCTTTACCCCAAACAGTGTTGAATCAGATGCAAAGGTAGTATTAATAGCGAAGTACTTGAGAAATGCCCCAATAGTCATTATCGATGCCGCTGTTGTCCCTGTAAATCTAATCCCCATCTTATCAAGTATTATACCACCAATAATAAGCATAAGTAGAAAGACATTAAACCATCCATATGCACTAGTAAAAAATCCATACTCACTGCTAGTCCAACCTTTGTGTTGTTCAAGTAGTGGTTTTAGAGGAGCCATTACATCAGCAAAGAAATACCCACTAAACATTGTAACTGATACAATTGCCAATGCCCCCCATCTTGCACTTGGAGAATCCCTAAGGGATTTTACGATCGCCTCTGTCATAAAGACCTCACTAATGTTGATTAAGGTTTTACTAATTAACCAAGAGGGTAAGATAGACAAATAATTGATGAAACACAACTGAAAAATATCTGGATAGACAACATTTCTTGTTAACTAGTGACCCATTTTTTGAAGCTACTGAGGATAGGGCTCTTGTAGTCTCCAATGGCCTATTACTTTATTAAGTATCTCTCCTCCTTGAACATTCGATATTTTTGGTTTCACTGTTAAAATATTAAAAAATTTCTTGCTTTGCATTAAAGTTTATGCAAGCTTTTAAAAATATCTGTGAGGGACAACAATGAGCCAATTTACACACTTACATTTACACACACAATATTCTTTTTTAGATGGCGCAATTAAGATAAAAGAGTTAATGAAAAAAATAAAAGAGAAGGGAATGAATGCAGTCGCTATTACGGATCATGGGAACCTCCACGGGGTAGTAGAATTTTATGAAACTGCTAAGAACAACGGAATAAAACCAATAATTGGATGTGAACTATATATTAATCCAACGGGACCTTACACCGAGAAGAAGAGGGAGTCTGAAAGAAACCATATATTACTGTTAGCTAAAAATCTGGAGGGGTATAAAAACCTTATTTATCTTGTCTCCAAGGCACATCTAGAGGGATTCTACTATGTCCCAAGAATAGACAAAAAGATTCTTAAAGAGCACTCAAAAGGTCTCATAGGTGCATCTGCATGTCTTGCTGGTGAGATAAATACACTGATCTCTAACAAAAAGATTAAAGAGGCTGAGGAGAAGGCATTAGAATACAAAAGCATATTCGAGTCAGGTCATTTCTTTATAGAGATAATGCGCACAGGATTACCAGAGCAAGATTCAAACAACCCAATTCTTATAGATATTGCCAGGAAAAACAATATTCCATTGCTCGCAACTAATGACTGTCATTACCTGGAAAGGGAAGATGCAAAGGCACACGATATACTGTTATGTATCCAGACAGACTCCGTAGTAGAAAATACAGATAGACTGCATCACAACACAGATCAATATTACATTAGAAGTCCAAAAGAGATGATAGATCTGTTTTCTGATATCCCCGATGCCATAGAAAATACGACGAGGATTTCAGAGATGGTAGATCTGGAGTTAGAACTCAACAAACCTATGTTACCTGACTATAAAGTACCAGAAGGATATACAAAAGAAACATACCTTGAGAAACTAGCCAGAGAAGGCCTTAAAAAGAGATTAAAACAGATAAAACCAGTGGTCTCAGAGAGAGAGTATTTCGATAGACTTGAATACGAATTAAAGATCATCAATGAAAAAGGTTTCGCAGGATATTTCCTAATTGTGCAGGATTTTATAAACTACGCAAAAAACAATAATATACCTGTGGGTCCGGGGAGAGGTTCTGGCGCAGGCTCACTTGTCGCATTCTCCATAGGCATCACAGAACTTGACCCATTGAGATATGGTCTTCTCTTTGAGAGGTTTTTAAATCCAGAGAGAAAAAGTCTTCCAGACATAGATACCGACTTCTGCAAAGACAAAAGGGAAAAAGTTATTAACTATGTACGTGAAAAATACGGAGATGATAGAGTCTGTCAAATCATAACATTCTCTGAACTTAAGGCAAAATCTATTATTAAAGACGTGGCAAGGGTCTTATCAATCCCATTTGCTGAGATAAATGCAATAACAAAATCTCTTCCAAATAGAGTTGGCGAAGATGAGCTAACAGTTGATATGGCCGTTGAGCTTGAGCCAAAACTAAGAAAGAACAAGGAACTCATAGATATTTCACGAAAGCTTGAGGGTCTTAATCGCCAGACTGGTCTCCATGCAGCCGGGATTGTAATCAGTGATAGGCCATTAATAGAGGTAGCTCCTCTCACATTTGCTAAAAATACCCTAAAACAAAGCGAATACGATTTGGAAGGTGAAAAGGACAAGGAAGAAAAAGAGGTAGTTATTCAATTTATGAAAGATGACGCTGAAAAGGCAGGACTAGTAAAATTTGACTTCCTTGGACTCAAGACTCTTACAGTGATAAACAATACCGTAGAGCTAATCAGAAAATACGAAGAAGATCATAAAGACTTCGACATCAATAATATACCAATCGATGACCCAAGTGTATACAGACTCTTAAGTGAAGGGGATACTAATGGAGTATTTCAGTGTGAGTCTGCCGGATTCAAAAGTATGCTCAAGAGGTTGAAACCTCAAAGGATCGAAGAACTGATAGCGGCCCTAGCACTCTATAGACCAGGTCCTCTTGATGCAGGGCTTGTAGACCAGTATATCAATAGAAAAAACGGCTTAGAAAAGGTTTCATATCCTCATAAAAAGGTAGAACACATACTAAAGGAGACTTATGGCATAATTGTTTATCAAGAACAGGTGATGAATATATGCGTCGAACTTTGTGGATGGACAATGGGCAAGGCTGATTCAATACGAAAGGCGATGGGCAAAAAAGATAGAGAGACCATGCAAAGACTTTCGAATGAATTTATAAATAATGCTATATCTGTCTCAAAAATGAAGGAATCTGATGCAAGACATCTCTGGGAACAGATAGAAAAGTTTGCAGGCTACGCATTCAACAAATCACACTCTGCTGCTTACGCTATAATATCCTATCAAACAGCCTATCTTAGGACACATTTTTACAAATATTTTATGTGTGCAGCTCTGTCCAGTGAGATGGGCAATACAGAGAAAATCTCGGAATATCTAATGGATCTAAAGAGAAAAGGGGTCAAGATATTACTACCAGATATTAACTGTTCTAATGAAGACTTCTCCATAGATAAAGACGGCATAAGGATAGGCCTACTATGTATAAAGGGTATCGGTAAAAGCCTTGCAGAAGAAATCATAAAAGAAAGGAAAAATTGCAATTATCGTGGATTCTATGACTTTGTAAAGCGAATAAAGCCAAACAGGAAGGCGCTGGAATCACTTGTATATGCTGGGGCATTAGACTTTACAGGGATTCCAAGACCTGTTATTGCTGCAAACATTGACCGTGTTTTAAAACACGTTAACTCTAACGAGAAAAAAAGGGGAGACCTCCTTAAACTGTCGTTTGATTGTGGAGAAGAGGCCGAATTTGTATTCGAAAATGAAGGCATCAATATTCCAGATGCACAGTTACTTAAGTTAGAGAAGGATGTAATAGGCTTTTATGTCTCAAAGAATCCAATTTTACAGTTTATTAGCGACATAAGAAAACACACAAAGACCACACTTGCAGAGATACAAACCCTTGCCGACGGCTCAGAAGTAGTAGTCGGTGGTATGATATTAAAGACAAACATAAAACTAGGTCGAAATAAAGAGAGATTTGCTCTAATTTTCATAGAGGATGACACAGGGTCGGTTGTTTGCTATTTATCTACAAAGGTATTCGAAGAACACCGAGAGGTATTGGACACCGAATACCCTGTGATAATAAACGGTACAGTAAGTGTAATAGAGACAGATTCAGAGGGAGAGGTAAAACGCTTAGTTAGAATAAACGTCAGAGAAATTAAACCCCTCAATGAAGTAAAAACAAAAGAGGTAAAACAAATTTCTTTAGAGATACCAATTACAAAATTCGACCATAAAAAGATATTTGACTTACATAAGGTACTTTCGCTTTTCAAGGGTGAGACATCTGTTAATATAAACTTTATTAATGACAGTGGGAAAAGAGTATGTCTAAGTTTACCCGAGGAATTCAAGGTAAGTTTCACAGAACAGTTTGAGAACTCTATAAGAAAAATAAGTGATTCTGTGACCATTAAGAGGACATAGGTTCTTCTTCGTTCTTCTCCTTCTTATCCAACCTCAGACCAAAAAAATAAAGAAAAAGCATAGTGAGGACAAGAGCAGATATGAATATTACCTCATAATGCCACTTTTTATCAATTAGAAATACGACAGGACCTATTGTCATTGATATAAGCAGCCCTGCAGGAATGAGCAATATAAGCAGCATATAAGAAAAGATATTTGTATGATTGTAAAATATGAGCGCAAGTATAGTGATCAATACAAAAATACCAAGAAATAATATTCTATGGGGAATACTAAGTATAAAATCGTACAATCTGTTCATCATTCTAACTTACTCCGCTCTAATATCGCATAAGCAATTCTTGTGGCAATTGAATTTGCTCGTCTTAGATGTGATAATAATTCCAAATGAATAGAGCTTGTATTAATACTCTCTTTAAGTCCTTTATGGAGTCTCTGAATGTGAGCCTCCTTAAACTCCTTTTCCTTCTCGATAAGCACCTCCTTATAATTGATTGCCTTCCGAGCCAGTTCTTCAGAATTAGTATCAAAGGCTGTGATTGACAATCTAAAACCCTCCATCACATCTTTATGAAATTCCATTAACTCCTTCTTACCCTCCTCTGAAAAATGGAAGCCCATCTTTATCATTTTTCTAGCCATCTCAAGGATCGTCCGATTTATTAAATCGCCTATATTTTCGAGATCACTTATAAAAGAGATAAGATCAAACTCCTGGCGAGTCTGCTGCTTTGTAACAGAAGTCCTGTCTATACTTATTATATAAAACTTAATTTCCCTCTCCAGGATATCCACCTTATTATCACGCCTCTGAATATCCTCTAAGAGATCTAAATCATGTTCTATAAAAACCTTGATGGTATCTCTCAACATGGATTCAACTATACTACTCATTCTCATAATCTCTCTTGAGGCATATCCAAGGGCAAGGGCGGGAGTTGAGAGTGCCGAACGATCAAGGTACTTCGGTTTGAACTCCATGCCTTCTTTTTCCGATTCTCTAAAAAACCTTTTTAGTATATTTGCCGTCAATGTAGAAAAAGGAATAAGAATTATAGCAATAGAAAGGTTGAATATCGTATGTGCATTTGCAATCTGTCTTGCAACTGAGGTATCAGTCTGACTAACCAAATAAGCAAAATACTCTGTAAAGGGATAGAATATAACAACTCCTATAATCTTGAAGAGAACATGTGCAACAGCGGTTCTTTTACCATTAGCATCAGAACCTATACCCGCCAAAAGGGCTGTAAAACATGTCCCTATGTTAGCACCGTATATAAAAGGTATTGCCACTTCAATAGTCATACTACCACTTATAGCCAATGATATTATTACACCAAGAGTTGCGGCACTCGAATGTATAAGGGCTGTAATTATTGTAGAAAAGATGAGGCAGAGCATCTCATTTTCACCGAAGTACTTAAGGACAATCGAAAACACCTCTGAATTTTGAAGAGGCAAAGAGCTATCAATTAGCACCTTAATACCGTAGAATATCAAACCAAATCCCAACAGTAATTGACCTGCAAATTTGATACGATATTTCTTACCAAAGAAGAATAAGGCAAAACCAAGTGCTACCATAAATAGAGAATATCGATCCAGCCTAAAACTTATCAGCTGAACCGTAATTGTTGTTCCCACATCCGAACCAAGTAGTATAGGCATTGCCTGTGTAAGAGATATAATCCCTGATTGGGTGAGTCCAACAAGCATTACAGTCATAGCAGTTGAGCTTTGCAACACTACTGTGAAAACTGCACCCCAAAACATCCCCAAAAATCTATTAGATGTAAACTGCTGGATGACTAATCTCAATCTCTCCCCAGCAAAATGTTGGATTGCATCTCTAAGAAAATTCAATCCTAATAAAAATAATGCAAGTCCACCACAGAAATTTATTATTACTTCCACCATTCTCTTTGTAGGCTAAAGGGTCCTTATTGCTTTTTTATCCACTGATCAACATCACCATCACCATTCTTATCTATACCAATTCTATCAACCGAGCCCTTTTCATCATAATACTCAAAATAATCCATCTTTCCATTTATCTTTGTCGAGAGCTCTTTTCTGACAATTCTACCTTTCTCAAAGAACTTCATTATATCAGGCTTGCCATCCCAATTCAGATCCATTTCCTGTTTGGTTAGTTGTCCCCTCTCAATAAAATTTGTCGTGTCAAAACGACCATCAAAATCAAAGTCTATCATTTCTCTTATCGTCTCTCCCTTTTCGTTGAAAACCTTTACCATATCAATTTTAGAGTCATGGTTCAAATCGAATTCTTTTCTAACTATTATCTCTATCTGCTTACCATCCTTCTCCCCCTTCTTATAGTATTCCCAGATATCAGGCTTATTATCCCCATTAATGTCGAATGACTTCGACGGTAGCCCATCCACCTCCGACCTTCCTGTCTGCTCACTTGCAATGCTCGACATATTCTGAGTAGTTGTATCCTGCTTTTTAGGACAGGCGCTTAATAATATCCAACAGATAGATATTACTATGAAGATTCTCATAACTTCTCCTCCTACTCTATTAGGATAAATAAGCAGGTCATTTTATTGTCACAGGATAGTATCTACTATTGAGTAATTTATCAACTAGCCCCTGTTCATCTCCTACCTTCCCAGCGAACAAAGTGGCATATACTCCTAAATTCTCAAAGTCATCCTTAGTAGCACTACCTCCAACCATTGGTAGACCTAATCTTGAAGCTGCTTCATAAGCGAGCATATTGGCCGTATTATCTGAAAACCCAGATTCTGTCTCTATAGCTGTAAGGCCTTCAACACTGAATAGCCCATCCCCAAGGGGTTTATCAATATCTTTCTTATACGGATGTGCAGCCACTATTGCTCCACCCATACTCCTTACTATCTTGATAACCTCATTAATTTTAAATTCATCTCCCGATAACTCATTTAACCTTACAGGATCCGGTAGATATATCAACATGTGCCCTTTATCAGTACGTACTTCCTTACCAAAAAGCACGATTAACCCTAATTCCCTCCCATAATCCCTCAACTTAATATCATTCTCTGAATACCCTTCATCCGTAAACACGACCCCGTCGAGTATCGTATTTTTTGCCCTTGCAACAATCTCATATGGATCAAGATTTGATCCTTTAGCGCGATTTGAATGAACGTGCAAGTCCAAAAACATAAAAAACACCCGGTAATAAAAGGGTAATATATTATGATGTTATTTGAAATTCAAGGATTTTTGCACAATTTTTAACAATATAAAAGTACTTTAAAAAATAATTAAAATACTTTAGGTTAGATATATCTCAACAAACTTAAATACAAAAATGCACTGTGAAAATCCCACATTAGCACATAACCAAAATTCACCTGTGAACAGACATTCACTTGTCTGCGATTTTTTGAATTTACACCCGAAGAAAAAGTTGTTATTTATCATTCCTGCTTAGGAGGTAGATTCCATGAAGAAACCACTTATTTTATTGCTTTCTGCCCTCATATTCCCAATTTCCTGCAACGATACAGAGAGTGCTTCTTCAAAAGACGTCCTGGATTTAAATGACATTGGAATTGATACCACTGACTCAACAGACATAACTGATTCAAATGAAATAACAGAAAAAGCAACCATCTTATCAAAAGACACAAAGATTTTTGTAAGCAAGTTAGATAGAGTAATCTCTGTGCTACACAAGGACAAGAATATATTAAGCTTTGGGTTTGATAATATTATGTTGGGAGTTGTAAAACATGTTGATGATGAATACAACTACGACCCCTGGCCAATCGTAAACAAGGACAAAAACTACACTCCTCCTGATGGTTTTAAGTGGATTAAGATTCAAGACATATCATTAAAAAAAAGCAGTGATTCTTCACTAGAGTTGGATATCATCTTTGAGACAAATAAATTAGCGACTTTGAAAATCATAAAAGATTCAGACAATAGATTTCTATTTGAGATTATACCAAATGACAAATCTGTGAGAAATATTGCATACTACAGATTTGACGCAGTAGTCAGTAAAGATGAGGCGTTTTATGGTCTTGGGGCATATCTGGATGATGTAAATCATAGGGGGAAAAGAAGGGCAATGCAGTTTGAAGTAGATAATGTTGAGAGTGGATATAACGAGGCTCATGTCCCTGTTCCGTTCATAATTGGAACCAATGGGTGGGGATGGTTCATAGAATCGACTCACCTTGGGGCTTATGACGTAGCGGCAGAAAGCCACAACATTGTAAGCGCAGTTTTCGGCACAGGGGTATTTTCAAAAGAAGGAATAAAATTTTATATATTCACAGAAGATAAGCCCATCGACCTAATAAAACATTATTACGAGGTAACATCCTTCCCTGTCCTTCCCGCAAGATGGGCGATAGGACCTATGTTGTGGAGAGATGAAAACAAAGATCAGGCAGAGGTAGAAAATGATATCATGCAAATGAGGCTTTTAGATCTTGCACACACTACCATTTGGATTGACAGACCATATGCGACGGCAGTAAACACATTTGACTTCAAAAAAGATCAATTCCCAGATCCAATCTCAATGATCAATAAAGTACATTCTTTAGGCTTCAAAATAGGACTTTGGCATGCTCCATATTTAGAAAAGGCAACAGGTGCCCTACTTGAGGAGGCAGAATCCAAAGGATTCTTTCCACCTATGACAGGGTTACTCTTGAACAAATGGGGCAAGCCGATAGACTTTACCAATCCTGAAGCATACAAATGGTGGCAAGATCACCTTAAATCCTACAAAGAAATGGGAATCGCGGGCTATAAACTTGACTACGCAGAAGACATCGTGCCCGGCATCTCAGGAGCCAGAAACAAGTGGAAATTCTATGATGGAAGCGATGAAAGGACAATGCATCGTGGATATACGATACTCTATCACAAGGTTTATAGTGAAATGCTCCCAAAAGAAGGTGGTTTTTTACTCTGCAGGACAGGAAAATATGGAAGTCAGAAATACTCATATATAATTTGGCCAGGGGACCTCGACGCAAATTTTGCTCTTCACAAAGAAGAGATTACTGACAAAAACGGGAAGAGATTCATTGCGGTTGGTGGTTTACCTGCCTCAATGATATACGGATTAAACCTCTCTGTATCTGGATTCCCATTTTATGGTGCCGATACAGGTGGTTATAGACACTCACCCCCGGACAAAGAGCTTTTTACAAGATGGTTTGAGCAGACAGCGCTTTCCTCTGTTATGCAGATTGGGAATAGTGCTTCAACAGTTGCATGGGAACCTGACCCGATCACAGGATACGATGAAGAGATGCTAAATTGGTACAGGATATACACAAGACTACACTTAAGATTATTCCCATATATCTGGACATATGCTGAAAACATAAAAGTTACCGGATATCCTATCCAGAGACCTTTTGGAATCGTCCACCCTGAATTAAATCTACACCCCTCAGATGTATACTACTTTGGTGAATACTTACTCGTAGCTCCTGTCTTAAAGAGGGATGTAAGAGAAAGAGAGGTCATTCTACCGGAGGGTAAATGGATAGACTTTTTTGACAAGACTATCTACAATGGAGGAAGGACTGTCAGGGTCCCAGCCCCTCTCGGGAAACTCCCACTGTTTGTTAAAGAGAATGCAATTATACCAATGTTAAGACCGACTATTGATACATACTCACCAACTACCGATCCAAATCTTGTAGACTCATATAGCACCACTCCTGGCATACTCTACACCACAATCTTTCCAAAAACAGAATCAACATTTACCTTATTTGACAGTACTAAAATATCTCAGATGACAACTAGCAATTCAATAAACATCTCAGCAATTAAGGGTAGTGAATTCAAGTATGGATTTCTGTTTGAAATACTAAATATTGAAAATAAACCAAAGGCAATAAAGGGTAAAGATAATCAAGATTTTGAGGAGAAAAGCAATTTATTAGAACTTGAAAAAGCTGAAGCAGGCTTTTACTATGAAGAAAGTACAAAGACACTTTACATAAAGACCAGTGAGGGAGAAATATCAATTTTCAAATAAGGATCTTATAACTGAGAAAAGCGCCCTATTCTACATCATGTTAGAAAAAACTTAAATTGTAGACCATGTTTCAAACTGCGTACTCCCCACAATTATACATCCTGACAATTACACACTAGGACCACTCCACCGTATACATATTGTTTTACATCCCCTGTATCTCAAGATTCGAAAAACCCAGTCTTTTCGCTTCTTCTACTACATCAAAATATTCAGCGCGAGTAATTCTTCTGTTAATCTCAGGATAGTCTTTAGCTTTAAATAGTGGGGTATACTGAGACATGATATTTATATAGGTATCCTTGGGTAGATTCTCGCTTATCCACCTCAATACATCTTTAGAACCACTCACATTATTTGGCATCACAAGATGACGAATCATAAGACCTCTTTGCGCTATCCCTCTATGATTCATTTTCAAAACTCCAACCTGTCTGTGCATCTCCAATATAGCCTTCTTTGTTACATCTGGATAATCTGCTGCCCCCGCTGAGTACTTATTTGACATCTCCGAATTATAATACTTAAAATCTGGAAGATAAATATCTACAACTCCATCCAAGTACTTTAAAATTTCAACCTTTTCCCATCCACAGGTATTATAGACTATTGGGATGGAAAGCCCTTTTGAGGCTGCGATATCAAGCGCCATGAGAATATGAGGCATATAATGTGTTGGAGTAACCACATTTATATTATGACAACCCTTCTGTTTCTGGAGAATAAGCATTGCCTTGGCAAGTTCTTCGAATGAAATTTTATACCCCTCCCCCAAATGACTTATTTCATAGTTTATACAGAATACACATCTGAGTGAGCAATGTGTAAAGAATATTGTCCCTGACCCATAACTCCCTACAAGAGGTGGCTCTTCCCCGAAATGAGGATGAAATGAAGAAATAAATACATCATAAGGCGCACGACATACTCCTACTTTACCTGACCTTCTATCTACTCCACAGTCCCTCGGACATAACCTACACTCTTTAAGACTTTTCAATAATTCCTCTGCGCGCCTCCTCAATTCCCCACTTTTATGTAATTTTATATATGCAGGTTCAAAATCCTTAGCATTAGCTGAATTGATATTCTCAACCATCTCTTCAAAACTCCTCTTAGCCTTTTTCGGCTCACACCCACCCCCTAATATAAATGTAGCTACAAATCCTGAAACTGATATAAGAAATTCACGCCTATTCATGTTTATATTATACAAAACCAGGTTACATAATATCAAGTAAAAATGACTTCATTGTCACTGCAAAGTAGAACATAAATGATGCTTAATAGGCATAAAGGAGTAAATGGTTCCACATGGGGGAGGAACTACAATCAGTTGACCATTCTCAACCCCTTTCATATAAAACTATCGGGAGTTAAATGCTCATGATCTGTGAGATAAAAAATAAAGATATACTTTTTACCCAATACAACAGCCATAAAGAGTTATGGTGGAACCACAATATGAATAAAAATATATATGGGCACTTTTTTATAGCGAAGCTACTGTAAAAATGTGGCTTAAATTTTGACTGCCGAGCTCTCGTGTTGCTGCTCTGTGGATACAAAACGGAAAATTAGGAAGGTATATTTATCAGAATCATCTCCCCCATCACAAGAAGGCATCCCTAAACAGAGAAAACAAGAAAAGGTACACGATACAACAGCAAATACCTAAATATTTAAATTAAAGCAAAACACCTCAACATTGCACTTAAGTACATAGAGAAAGTATTGAGTTTGGTAAAGCGCGCCTGTTTTAACTTAAATATGGGACGAATATACCACTGAGTATGTGTTTTGTGCAATGCAAAAGATCTAATTTGAAGAATACTGAAAATCTGAAATACACATATCTCACTTATAGTTGTTAGTAGTCTCCTTTCTGAGTAAGATCCAAATAATACTATATTTTATGGATATCCTATAACCACATAAAATTCCCAGTAATTTTACTAAAATAAATGAAAATTTTGTTTGACTTAATGCGTCAATAAGTATAATAAATAAAACTGTGGCTGCCGCCACGGCAGATGAGAGAGGATGACAAAAATATATATAAAGTGGCATCCAGGTTTCTTGCTCTCGGGCTCGAAATGGGCATTTCTATTGGAGCCGGTTATCTCATTGGAAGTTATTTAGACAAATTGTGTTCTACAAGACCCTTTCTAACTATCCTCTTCTTCATTGCTGGAGTCGGGGCAGCTGCTAGAGCAGTATATTCAGCCGTTAAAAGTATGGAAATGGACGGATGATCAGGACCTGTCACCTGATAACATTACTAATAATTCTCACATGTATCCTCACATACTTCATATCCCTGTCACTTTTCGCGGGGATCTTCATAGGCTTGATCTCATTTATCCTAATCAGGATCTTTCTTCTATTTACAACAAAGATTACAAAGTTTATGGTTTTGGTATATCTAATGAATATTCTTAAGTTTGGGGTAACTATAACATCACTCTATATCCTCATAAAAATTTTGAAACTAGATCCGCTCCTAATAACCGTAGGTTATTCGGCTATGTTCTTAATAACAATTACAGAAATGTACATAAAAAGACCTAAGGAGTCATAAAAATGCCACATGGGGTTTCATGGTTTAATTTTCTTCCAGGCTACAAACAATTAGAAGAATTTTTAAATGCATACTTAGGAAGATCGTTCATAGATCAAAAAGAGTTAGTTGCACAGCACATAGTTAGTGCCATCTTCGTTTTTATAATAATAGTAACCCTAGCTTTGCTTACCCGGTCCATACTAATTAGAGACAGAGAGGATATAATAGGAGATGGAAGAATAAGTGTGACAAACTTCTTTGATGCACTATTTGAGATGCTTCTCAACCAGATGAGATCAATAATCGGACACAGAGCCGAAGAACACTTTCCGTTCGTTGCTACAATTATTCTATTTATCCTCTTTTCTAATCTTTTGGGGCTAATCCCAGGATTTTTACCACCAACGAATAACCTAAATACCACAGCCGCTTGTGCTATTTCTGTATTTTTTTACTATCACTACATCGGAATTAAAAAACAAGGGTTCTTCAATTACATCAATCATATGATTAACCCTATTGGGGAATGGTGGGGATACCTTTTGTGTTGGCTCATGTTCCCCATTGAATTGATCGGACATCTTGCCAGACCACTTTCTTTATCTCTCAGGCTTATGGGGAATATGACAGGTGACCACGCCGTTCTTGCAATATTTTTAGGATTATTCCCAATAATTCTTCCAATGCCTTTTATTATCCTGGGCCTTATAGTAGCAATTGTTCAATCATTTATATTCGCAATATTAACCTGTGTATACATAGCTATGGCACAGGAACACAACGAATAATTATCTTTTTAAGGAGGAATCTTTATGACATCAAAAATTTCAAAAGCCCTGTTTCTAGGTCTCTTAATATTAACCACCTTAATCTTCCCAGCTATATCTATAGCGGAAGAGGCCAATATAAGCTCAGACATGGCTAAGGCTGAGCAGAGTAAATTTATGGCATTGGCGGCAGGTCTTGCAATTGGAGTCGCGGCATTCGGTGGGGCACTCGCCCAAGGCAAAGCAGTTGCAGCTGGTCTTGAGGGTATCGCCAGAAATCCATCAGCAAATACCAAGATATTTACGCCTATGCTTCTTGGATTGGCATTTATTGAATCTCTTGTCATCTACGCACTCATTATTGCATTTATGATAAAACCATAGTCTTGAAATAAAGCGCTCATATTATAGGCCGGCTCTTTTCCAGTTTAAGCCGGCTTTTTTATTTTAAAACGGACATACATCCTCTCCTCTGTGTGTCAATTTTGCTTGTCTTTACTGATTTGTTAATATATTTTTGGCATACCTAAGGAGGTAAGTCTATGCAAGAGTTAAAGACAGGAACGAAAGAGCTTATGCAGTTCTACGACTGCGATGAAATGAGAGAGTACTTTAGGAAAAAAGATAAATCTCTCAGAAACAAGCTTACCACTGTATCTGAAGCTGTAAAAAATTTAATTAATGACGGTGAATACATTGCAGTAGGAGGATTTGGAGGAGTTAGGATACCAACGGCTATTTTACACGAGATTGTACGACAAAGGAAGAAGAATCTCGGTCTTTCTGGTCATACTGCGACTCATGACTTCCAAATCCTTGTAGCCGGGGAGTGTATCAATAGATGTGACATTGCATATATAATTGGACTCGAGGCAAGAGGACTTTCTCCAAATGCCAGAAGGGCTGTAGAGAGTGGAAAAATAAAGATAGTTGAATGGACAAATGCCGCCCTGGCATGGAGATACAAGGCAGCAGCAATGGGTGTCCCATTTCTACCCGCAAGAAACATGATGGGGACAGATGTATTTAAGTACTCTGCGGCAAAGGAGATCGAATGTCCCTTTACAGGGAAGAAACTTGTTGCATATCCCGCCCTCCACCCTGATGTCGGTATAATACACGTACACAGAGCCGATATATACGGCAATTGTCAAATAGATGGCATTCAGATTGCTGACCAGGAAATGGCTCGCGCATCAAAAAAAGTAATTATCACAACTGAACAAATAGTCCCAACAGAGCAAATAAGAAATGACCCCACAAGAACTATTATTCCATATTACTTGGTAGATGCGGTAATCGAGGTCCCGTTTGGCTCATATCCCGGAAATATGCCTTATCTCTATTACTCAGATGAAGAACATCTAAAAGAATGGTTAGAGGTCGAAAAGGACCCACAAAAATTCAAAGAATTCCTAGATAAAAATATATACGGCGTAAAAGACTTTTACGAATATATAGAAGTTAACGGTGGATTAAAAAAGCTTCACAAACTTATGCAGATTGAAAAACTCATTATTCAGGGGAGGTAGCTATGTCAGCATACAATTCTATGGAACTTATGATATGTGTAGCATCAAGATTTCTGGAAAATGGGGCTACCGTAGTAGTTGGCACCGGTGCCCCTTGTGCGGCGGCCATGCTTGCACAAAAGATGCATGCCCCAAATCTTATGGCATTTTTCGAGGCAGGTGCATTTGCTCCAATCCTTCCTACAATGCCCATCTCAGTAGGCGATTCAAGAACGTTTTACAAGGCACTCATGGCATCAGGTATGCTTGAAACTATGGAGGCGTGTCAAAAAGGGATGGTTGATTACTGCTTTCTTGGAGGGGCTCAAATAGATATGTATGGCAATTTAAATAGTTCAATGATAGGAACAGATTATGATCATCCAAAAGTAAGATTTCCGGGTTCTGGCGGAGCAAATGACCTCGCATCTCTGACATGGAGAACAATGGTTATTACTCCTCAAGATTCCAGAAGATTTGTAGAAAAAGTAGATTTCATTACATCGCCGGGCTATCTCACAGGTAAAGGAGCAAGGGAAAGGGCGGGATTACCAAGGGGCAGTGGTCCATATAAAGTCATCACTAACCTAGGTGTCCTGGGCTTTGATGAAGAGACCTGTAGAATGAGGATCGAATCAGTACACCCGGGCTACTCCATTGACGATATAAAGAAAAATACTGGTTTTGAACTCCTTTTGGCAAAGAAGATTACAGAGACGGCAAAACCGACAGAGGAAGAACTCAGAGTTCTCCGTGAAGAAGTTGACCCATATAGGTACATAATAGGTAGAGCATAGATATTGCCTTTTTCAACATGATGATATAATATTACCACTCAGAGGAGGTCAAGATGGCACGGAGAATAAAACACAAGACGGTACTAAAAGAATACCTTTCAAACTATAACTTCACAAAGACAAGTAACATTAGAAAAGAAAGGGGAAAGATTTATCTGCCAAATGTATATTGTCACAATGGCCATAGATTAATAACTTCAGAGGAACTATTCGACGGATTTAAATCCATAAAGATATTAGCACTTCAAGAGACCGGTGGCAGATACATCTACTACGTTTCTCCTATAATAAATGACCAAAGGATAATCGGACCTGATTTGCCTGACAAAACCCCACTTAAACTATGTTGTCCTACATGTCACGAAGAGCTTCAACCACTCATACCTTGCGATTGCAGACCCGGTGCCATGCGCCGAGCATTGTTCCTGACACCCAAAGGGAAAAAGAGTTCAGCAGTGGGTGTCTGCGACACCTATGGATGTCCACACTCTTTCGTTGTGGATGAAGGTGAGATAGTCTACGAAGTAGTTGAAGAAAAACAATAACACCTTTTAAAAATCAAGGAAAAATATTATGAACTTCGAAAGAAGAACTTCACCACGGATACCCTTAGACATAGGAGTAAGGAAAAAAGGAAGTCGTTTTTTCATTAAGTACAGCGGTGATATAAGCCTAAGAGGTGTATTCCTAAATACAGCCATCCCCTTACCAAAAGGGGAGAAAGTAGAATTAGAGTTAAAATTAGGGGATGAAGAACCGATCTACCTTAAAGGAGAAGTCCTTGCACAAAGACCTGATGAGACAGGTCTCGGGGTTAGCATAATATTTTCTGAGATTAAAGACGTAGATAAAAAGAGAATTGAAGAATATATTAACTCTGTCTGTGTCATTAAAAAATGACCATTCAAAAAATTAAAGTAGGATTTTTTATCCTACTCCTACTCTCCTCTTCCATTGTTATTTATGGGACTTATGAAATTAATAAAAAAAACGAGGAAATGGCTAAGGCCTCCTCTTTTTTCCCTGTCTACCTAAACACTACTCTACCCCCTCTAAGACTAACAGATATGGAAGGAAATGTTATAACCGAAAATGAACTAAGAAGTGGAAAATTCCTGCTCCACTTTTGGGCTACATGGTGTAAATCGTGTGAACAAGAATTATTTAGTATCTCAGGTATCAAAACAACGGATATAAAAATTATGTGCATCTCCATAGACGACGAACCGATAGACGCAATAAATTTCTTAAAAAACAGAAACCTAAACTTAAATCTCTATTTTGATAAGGCTGGAAAGATGGCCAAAATCCTTGGGAGCCATAAATTTCCAGAGACATACATCATAAAGAACGGAAAGATAGTTATCAAATTTGAAGGACCACGTAACTGGGAAGATAAAGAGCTAATCAACTTCATACTTAGAGAAATTACAGACCCATAAGTTCCTCTTTACAAACAACCCAACTTCCATATACCTGTATTTCCAGACTAAAAATAATTTAGAGAATAAAATATGTTAAACTGACATGGTAACACAGATGAGTTGTCTAATATCCTATCAACATCCAATCTAATAATATCATTAGGAGAAACCACCTTAATAAACCTCTTTTCCATACTATTACGAACTTTTAACTTTAGGCTATAAATCTCTCTCCCACTACAAACCTGCAAATCAAACCCATACCTTCTCTCGGAAGGATAATTCAAAACTCTAAAAAGATTTTTACCTTGCCTAATTCTGGTCTGAGATAATACAAGATAATAGAATTTTGCCATCCTATGCCCCGCATTTATTACGGCCTCAAGGGCAATAGATATATCCTGTCTTATTTTATAGCAGCATATACTTTCTTCTTTCTCAAGCATAGGACAGTCCCCTTCTTCAATACAGGGTGAAAGAACACACGAATTGAATTCCCTTTTAAGCATGGCTAGTACATCGCCGGCTTGTTTATTAACTGGTTCTATAATTACTAACAGATTCATAGGATTCTCTTTTAACAACCTATGTATAAAACCTACTACACCCTCCCTTTTTCTATAATTTTCTGAAAGCGTATTCATTATAATATATAATGATGGGCTGTGCGGGGGTATGAAGCTTTGCAAAAAATCGAGACACATAGTCACAGCCTCTCCATCCCCTATCCTGCCTAAGACCCTCTTTGCCATTTCTAACATAATCGGATTCTTATCAATCAGGACTATAGGCTTATCTATCATCGACAGAGCTTTTATCATCACAGTAGCTGTTCCAACACCACAACCCAGGTCATACACCTGCTCTATTCGAGAAAGAATATCTCCAAATCTCGTATTCACCTCTTTCAACACAAAATAAATCTTAGGAATATTCTCAGGGAGAAAATAAAGTAAGTAACCCAGCGCATCTTTTTCCCCTTTAATATCAACATTACCCATTATATAATCCCTATTCAATCGTTCTATAATAACTTTTAATTCTGATGCCCTGACGCGGCTCTCTTTGAATAATTCATTCAATACATTATAAATCTTCCCAAAATTAGCTTCTACTCTTCCTGTGTACATCTGGATACTTTTTAAGGATCTTTGAAAGATTGCTCCTATCAATATTGGCTATCTTAGCAGCCTTAGATATATTACCATCGGTCTGCTTAAGGAGATTTGTAAAATAACTTTTCTCAAAAGCCTCAATTACCCTTCTTTTTGCATCAGCGTACTTTTCTACTACACCATTCATACACTTTAATCTTTGTGTCTTCGTTATATGCAAAGGCAGGTCATAGATGCTTATCGCATCACTTTGACACATAACAACAGCACGTTCGATAGCGTTTTCCAATTCTCTAACATTCCCGGGCCACTCATAATTTTCAAGTACAAAAATAGCCTCCGGCGAGAATCCCTTAATCGCCTTTTTTAGTTCTTCAGAAAATCTTTTCAAGAAATACGATGCTATAATAAGTACATCCCCTTTTCTCTCCCTCAAAGGAGGCAGATTTATCTCAATCACATTCAATCTATAGTAAAGGTCTTCCCTAAATCTTCCTTCCTTTATCAAAGAAATAAGATCCTTATTGGTAGCAGAAATAAATCTAACATCAATCTTTACAGTATCATTTGAACCAATCCTCCTAATCTCCCGCTCTTGTATTGCTCTCAGTAGTTTGACCTGTATACTAAGAGGT
>JAOAFA010000074.1 GCA_026416535.1 Deltaproteobacteria bacterium | reverse complement strand
CCGATAAAGTATGAAGTAGTTGCCACATTATTCCAGGATGTTGGTTGAGCCAGCCATCCGTTTGAGATGGAATCCTGAAGAATCTGCCCCCACGGGATATCTATAGAAGTGTCAATCCCTTTCTGAATGTCTAATCCCCAGTAGGATGCATCAAGTGCTATAAATTCAAAATCTTTATTATCAAAGCGCACAATAAGTCCGGGGTGAGGGTCTGCATCTCCCCATTGGCTTAAAACCATGTTAAGTTCTATCATCCTCGCCTTGCCATCATACCACCACTGGCCACCTACAAAAAATCGTGCAGAAGAATCTGCATAAGGCGTGTAATCGTTAAAATTTACTTTATGATGAGTCCTGGCGACCTTAGGATTAGGATAAGGTCCTCCACCTGTCTGAAGATGATCCATTAATACAAACCATGTCCAGTAATCCTTTTGACAGGGAGATGGATAGGCACTATGGTCAACTATCATATTAACCGTCCAGTTATCTCCGCAATCCCCTGTGTGTCTATACATATTCATCCTGACTGGACTATCCTGACCATTTATCAAAAAAGAGCAGTTCACAGGTCCGGGGCAGCTCGCTCCAAGGCTTGGCTCAGATTCCACTGCAATTAACCATGATTTACTCGAAGAACACTCTGAGGTGTCTTCAAAATAATAGGGAGAGGAACTATCACAGACAGACTTTACACACCTCTTTGTAAGATTAAAATCCCACCCATAAGGTTGAATATCACAGCCACTCAGACATCGACTATTTGAACAGCCGTTTTTGCAAACAGTATCACTGAAAGGATAATTACATACCCCATTCTGGCAAAATCCATTCTTACTATAACTTCTCAAGGTATTCGAATTTAAACAATGGTCATTTGGAGGGTTTTCACATATCACGCCACTGCACGGGTCAATGAAAACATCAGATGCATCAGAGATATCGGACGAGACATCATGAGAGGCATCTTCTATACTATCCCCATCCTGAACCCCAACATCATATATGTATTCATCTGTTACAATATCCTGAACCGAATCCTGTGTTGAAGTTGTATCGACAGATATAATATCCTCTGCAAAGATGTCCTCTGTTATATCCTTCTTCTCTGAGATATCCTCCACGGATACATCCTTAAAATCCGTTTCATCTTCCAGATTGATATCTATCGAAAGATAATCCAGAAAGTTATCAGAGGCAACAATATCTACAGGTTCAATATCCTTCCCGCTTACATCTCCAAAGAAACTATCGTAATAAAAAGTGTCCTTAGGACTAACATCTCGTCCTGAATCGCTCGCTGAACCCCCACACGCAAGAGAGAAAAGAAGAATTAAAGCAGAAAACAGATATGGTTTGATAAATTTCAATATCATAGTATTTTCATAATCTTATCTTTATATTACGAAAGTTAACCATCGTAACAGTATAGTTGTAAAAAATACTTACATCAATATTACTCCAAATACAATAAAAAATTTACTAACTGTGATTTTTATTTTAAAATGTCACAGGATATTACTAATTTGAAATGTCACATATATGATAGCCTTCTTCTTAAAGAGGTAGAAAGCCTTTATGAGGCTATACGAGGGAATAAAGACCTTGAGCTTATCTTTTCAATAAAACAGGGAAGAAAGGTGAACAAGGAGAATACCGTTAGATCCTGTAGGAGGATCTATCAAATTCTTCCATTTAACGGGATAAAGAGTTTCTGTGGGAGGTGGGTAGAGATATGCGAACTTCTGGATGGAAGGATAGAGATTTTATGGGAAGGTAAAAAATTAACCTATGTAGAAGATACAGGAAAAGATGAATATGAGACAAAGACAGGAAGATAAGAGGATTTCATAGGATTTAGAACTACAGTAAATTACCCATGGAGAGAAGGTTTGAAGCATGTGTCATTTTAAATTATAGTAAAAAGATGTGACTTGACTTTAGGAATAACATTGGTGAAATGACAACACACCCAAAGTTCATTTCTTATATTGGTATAATTGCACCAAGGGACAAAGTAGCACTCTACATGGGGTATGCGTTTCTTTATGGCGTGATAGGTTCATCTGTCGGAGGGTTTATGGGTGGATACGGATATGATTATTTCATAAAACAGAGAGGAGAACCTCAAATACTATGGATTCTTTTCTCCTGCATAGGGCTTGCTACCATAATAGGGCTCTTAATATTCAACGAGTTTATAGCCAAAAGGTAATACAAGACCCCCTATTTCCCGCCTTATCTACAATGAAATAGAATTGGCTTTCTGAATACCCCTCCTATCCTTTTCTACCAATAACTCCAATATAAAATTCATTCTTGTCTAAAGAACTTTCTGTGTTGTTGTATATATTTGAAAAGAATTCCTATGGAAATAAGTAAAAAATATATCGCCTTCTTAGTTATTAATACGATATCAATAAAAACAACGCTATTGCCTAAACTTAAATATAATTAAGCAAATTTCTATCAAGCAATTATAAAAGTACTGAGCAACAATACTTATGGGATTAAAGATTAACTTGAATACCACCCGTAATTAATAATCTAAATTTCTCCTGCTCCTCAGGCAATTGCAGATAGTACTCAAGTGGTATCTCAACAAGCAAACTGAATATCCTGTTAATCTTATATCTCATCCCCACAGGACCTATCCCTACACCGTAGCTTAAAACATTCTCTGTTGAAATTAAAGAACCTTGTAAAACCCCATAAAACTCAAACTTAGACTTAGGATTTATGCTTATCGTTAATCGAGGTTTTACTATGGGATATCTCAGCATACCAAAACCTGTTGATATACTCAAATGTTCGGTCAATTTATAACCTATTGATAAATCGTAGGAACCACCCTTACTTGTTGCATCAAAATATCCTCTCGCACCTATTATAAATCTCCCTTCCTCTTTCACCTCTTCCTTCTCCTTGGGAACCTCCCTCTTTACCTCTGTTACCTTTACATCCTCTCCAATAAGCGGTTTCATAAGATTCCTTGTCATATTTATCACTGTCTCCAGCATCACATTTTCGTTCTTGTCAACCGCCTCCCCAAGCCTGTTTATCACACTTGCCTTTAAGGCATCCATCAACTTCAGTGTCACTATATACCTATCACCTACTGCCCCCACAGACCCCTCTACATAATACTCCGCACCCATCGCCCCGGCTATCTGCATCAGACAACTGCTATCTGTGCAATTCTTCAGCTGCTTATTTGTCTCCCAGAATAACATCTTGTCCAGATCCTTCTGTCCTATAACCTTAAATCTCTTCATCTTTGCTATCTCAACCATCACCATCTCTGTTAAGAGATTAGAAACTCCTTTCTTAACCCCCTCCTCTGCCGCAATGTCAAACACTATCAGCGAAGGATGCTCCTTATCCTTACCGTATACTCTCACCACTGTCAGTGTAAGCAAAACAAATATTAAAAACACTTTTCCTTTCATACCATTCTCCTGTATTTTAAATTCCTTTACTCTATCAGATTACACGAACAGGCATATATGTCGTCCTCTTTCTCTTTAGCAGATATATCCATTACACTCACACCATCTTCATATATAATATCAATACCAGAACCATCTGTCATTATTATGACATCATTGGTTATATCCGCCACATCAGTAATATCTCCGCCAACATCCACTATAGCATCGTCTCTGACATCCAGAACAGCACCATCTACAGCATCCACTACAGCATCACCCTCTACCCCCATATCCTCAAAAACATCCACTACTTCAGTAATATCAGGAATAATATCTTCTCCTATATCCACAATAATATCCTCCACACTATCTCCACTCACATCTACTAAGGTATCAGATATGCCGGTATCTACTACATCAATCATCCCACCATCTGACTCAATATCCTTTGTAAATACAGCCTCACAATATAAATTAGAACTGACGGTTATCTTACACTCTATATTACTTCCACAGATTGAACAATCCTGATACCATTTATCAAATCTTGAGCCTGAATCAGGAGTCGCTGTGATTGTTACCATCGTTCCATAATCATATTGCTCTGAACAGTCAGAACCGCAGTTTATCCCTTCGGGATTACTCGTAACTACCCCCGAACCCAGGCCTGACTTTACTATACTGAGAGTATATTTGTTTAATATAAATACTGCCGTTATGCTTGAATCTTGTGTTATATTAAATGTGCAATCATTTATGCCTGTGCATCCACTTGCTGAACCTGTCCCTCCACTCCAGCCATCAAATGTTGAGCCTGTATCTGCAACTCCTGAAACCGTAATTGTTGTTCCATTGCTTACGGTGCAAGAACCCGTGTCGCCGGTCCAGCTAATTTGGCAGCCCGAAACATTTATATTTCCATTACCTGTCCCGTACTTTTTGACTGTTAGTGTCAACTGTAACTTATTGAACGTCGCTAAGCATGTCTTGTCTGCAATCATCGTTATCTGGCAGGAGGCATTTGCCCCACAGCTGCTACAATCATTACCCCATCCTCCAAAGATTGAGTTTGAATCATGAGTCGCTGTAAGAGTTATTTGTGTGTCATAATTGTATGCTTCTACACAATCAGAACCGCAATCTATTCCAGAAGGATTACTTGTAACTGTTCCATTGCCTGTACCAGCCTTAGTGATAGTGAGCCGATAACCATCGCCCAGCTTTACAATAAAGGCCTCTGCACTCCCTTGCTTACTTCCCTGATATGCATTTTTGGTGGGGAAATCATTTGAATCCGTATTCCCTGTTATATATACATTCCCCAAATTATCTACTGCTATACCATAACTACTGTCACTAGAACTTCCACCTAAATATGTAGAGTAAATAAGACCATTCCCAGATTGATTTAGCTTAGTAACAAAAATATCACCATTACTATTATAACTTGAATCAAAGGCATTCTGTGTGGGGAAATTACTTGAATCCGTATTCCCTGTTATATATGCATACCCCAAACTATCTACTGCTACACCATAACTACTGTCACTAGAACTTCCACCTAAATACGTAGAGTAAATAAGACCATTTCCAGATTGATTTAGCTTAGTAACAAAAATATCACCATTACTATTATAACTTGAATCAAAGGCATTCTGTGTGGGGAAATTACTTGAATCCGTATTCCCTGTTATATATACATTCCCCCAACTGTCTACTGCTATGCCAAAACTTTTATCACTAGAACTTCCACCTAAATACGTAGAGTAAATAAGACCATTCCCAGATTGATTTAGCTTAGTAACAAAGACATCTGGGTGATAATAACTTCCATTAAAATTACAATTTCCATCTGTCCCACAGCCCGAATCATAAGCACTCTGTGTCGGAAAGTTGGTTGATTCTGTATATCCTGTCACATAGGCATTCCCTGATTTATCTACCGATATACCATAACCGAAATCCTTATTACTTCCTCCCAAATAGGTTGAATAGACAAGGTCATTCCCAGATTGATTTATCTTCGTAACAAAAACATCTGTGCCGTATACGCCTCCATCATAATTACAATTTCCGTCAGTACCACAGATCGAATCATAAGCGCTCCGTGTTGGGAAATTGCTTGAATTTGTATATCCTGTCACATAAGCATTTCCTGAACTGTCTACCGCTATACCATTTCCTTGTTCAGTGTAACTTCCTCCCAGGTATGTGGAGTAAATGAGACGTCCTAATGAATCTATCTTTGTTACAAAGACATCATCACCGCCGTTATATGTTGCATCAAAGGCGTTCTGTGTCGGAAAGTTATTTGATTTTGTATATCCTGTCACATAAGCATTCCCAGAACTATCAACTGCAATTCCTCTACTATCATCCCTATCACTTCCACCTAGGTAAGTAGAATAAATGATACTATTTCCCACTGAATTTAACTTCGTAACAAAAACATCCCCATAAGTATTGTAAGTTGAGTCGTATGAATCTTTTATAGGAAAATCATTTGAAAATGTCTCTCCTGTTAGATATATATTCCCTGAATCATCTACTTCTATATCAAAGCCATGATCCGGAGCACTACCACCCAGATACGTTGAGTATATAAGTATAGGGTCTATTACAAGTGCATATTCCCGATTATATTCATTTATAAAAAAAGTAAATCTGTAACTATCTCCTTCTTTCTCAATTACATAGCCTCCCCCTATCTCTATCTTCTCTCCATTTATTTCCTGATAAATATATGGTCTCCTTTGAATTATACTCCTTCCAGAAGGAAGAGTAATCTCAAGTTCATCCCCCTCCTTCACACTCACATCTCTTGCTCCCTCTATCAAAAAGGCTACCTTCGATGGCTCTACTCCTGCCCTAACTACTACATCATACTCTATTTGTCTCTGGTTCCCATAAAAAACAAGGTCTATCCCTTCATACAAATTACTATACCTTACTTTAGAGTATGTCGGTATATCTCTCCTCCATTTAGTCGGTTCATTTCCTATAAAATAATTTACTCTGCCATGAAGCTCATCTTCCCCGGTTATCTCTACCTCGCTTCTCCCTCCAACAGGCCTTAACACTATGTTATCAACTTTTATTTCCTCCGCTCCTTTTTCAGGCGTAATGAGCGTCATATATATCCCTTCCGTTGTAAAGAAGAAGATGTGCTCGAAACCCCTTTCGTAATACTTTATCCTATCATCAATCTGTCCTTCATTCTTAATAAAATAAAGTGGCAATCTTACATATCCCTCAATAATCTTCTTTTTCACAACCTCTTTTTCTATGTCCTTGCCTCTCTCTGTATCTGCATTTAGTGTTAAGATAAATAATAAAATGGGAAAAATAATAAATTTTGCTCTCATTATAAAACTCCTCCCAAAATAACAATTATCTGAATAATTTACATCAAACATTAGAATTATTAACTCTAAGTCTTACACAACTCTCAACCAAAATTTGAATGTATAAAGAATTAGGACATTTATCCTGAAAATCTTCTAATTAAAGTTAATTCTAATTTACATTTACTTTTTTGTCAATAGATCCAACTTAGTTTGTGGTTACTATTTTAAAATGTCACAGGATATTACTAATTTGAAATGTCACTTTTTGTTAGGTCTCTGAATCTTTTCAATGAAACAGGCAAGAA
>JAOAFA010000005.1 GCA_026416535.1 Deltaproteobacteria bacterium | reverse complement strand
GTTTTGCAAGTGTTTCAGCAACAGGCTCAAATATTGAAGTCCCAAATGTGGTGTTCAATGAATGAATAAAAGAGAACAAAGCCATTCTATCACGCCCAAGCAAACGAAAGTGAAATGGCATTTCACTGGTTTCGGGGTTATACCTCGATAGCTTATTTCTCAAACTATCTCTTAAGGTCGCACAAAAGAGGACTTAACATTGTCGTGTCTTATGAAAAACATGAGAAAAAGCCACAAAAGAGGCATCCTGTTTTGATAGAAAACTCATAAGCAGGTGGAGAAAGAGTATATGGACATCATTCACAATAAGAAGTTGTTTAATCAAGCTGTTGGTGATTATTTTATTTTCTGTGATACAAAGGGAGTTCATAGATCACTTGGCAAAGAAGACCGAATTAAAAATTTACTTGAATAGTTTTTGGTCTCTGCCTATAATTTGCTCAGCATTTTGTTTTTGGAGATCTTATTTTATGAAAAAGATATTTCTATATATCACACCTTTAATCTGTTTATTAAACATCTCATGTACGAGATGTGCAGAAAAGTATTACACTGATGAATCTGCTGTTAAGGCTATTTATATCTCAACACCACTAAATATAGATGGAAAATTGGATGAAGATCACTATAAGGTGGCTAGGTGGACACCCTATTTTGGATTGGCAAATGGAGAACCCTCAACTCCTAGATTTAGGACTCGAGCAGCTGTTTTCTATGATGAGAGATCCCTATATGTAGCATTTGAGGTTGAAGATCCGGATATTTGGAGTGGATATACAAGGGACGATGAGCCTATATACAATGAAGAGGTTGTAGAATTTTTTGCTGACCCTGAGGATGACAATCAGACTTACTATGAATTTCAGGTAAGTCCATCCAATGTCCGCTTTGATGCATACTTTGAGTACCATCGTTCTGATTTAAATAAGGCCATAAGTTATAACAGTGGGTTTATAAGTGCTGTCTATATAGACGGGACGCTCAATAAAAGAGATGATGTAGACAAAGGCTATACAGTTGAAATGATGATACCATTTGAAAAATTAGGAAAGACAAGACCACCAAGGGGTACCAAATACAGAATCGATATGTTCAGGTTCGAAAGACCTTCAAGAAACAGGATTACAGAGGCTCATGCCCTTTTCCCAACCCCAAACTGGGACTTCCACTCTCTTAAGGACTGGGGGTACTTAATCTTTGAATAATGCCTATCATATTACAAGCCTTTGCAATGTGAAAATTTAAAGACAACACTTAGCTTTATATACCTGCTACTTCCCCTCTCACTTTATCCTTCATCCACTTTCCCACTATCCTATCCCTTATAACCCTGTATATATTATACACCGTCCTGTATGATAAGTTACATTCCCTACTACATCTTAGAGTGGATACCTCAAGTATGAAAAATACCAAAACAAGAAGAAGGTCTCCATATTTTATCCTTATACCTTAACATCTTGGACTAAACACCCTTAGACAATCTGAACACCTAATCTGTATTCTCCTACCAAGCTCTGTTCTTTCGCTTCCACAGTAAATACACCCTACTATGTCTTTTTAAAACCTCCATCTTTAGAAAATCGAAAGCTTTTTTGCTAGTTACTAATTTTGATTGTATCTTTATTTTTCTGCCTATCCTTGCCTATACTTACTTAAAATTGTTGATATGAGACTAGGTATCATTGTCAATACCGTAAAAAGGGGGGGTCTAACCAATGAATAATATTCAGGGATTCTTTGAGTGATCCATTTTTTCATAATTACATTTTCAACACTGCATGTGGTAGAAAAAGGTGAGACAAGATGACATAAGAGGGTGTACATAATTTTCAAGGGATCCAAATTGTGTAGCGCATTGTATTATATTATATTGTATTTCATTAAATCTCGCATTAAGGATCTTGTATCTAGGGTCTGGTCTTTGTTACAGGATTTTGGTTAATTCATTACCCATGTTAGTATTTACCTTCTCTTTCTAGTATATGTGAATCTTTACACTTTGACAGGGAATCTTAATATTGAATTTATTGGATGGCAGGGAGTCATATTATCGTATGAAAAGTAAGGTAGGATGCATACATTTTATTAGCTTATTAACTTTTATGGTTCCTTTTGTTGTTTCATGTGAAACAAAAGAGGATGGGATTGAGATTGACGAAGATCAGCTGGGTTTCCAAAAGTGTGAGAATGATTTTGACTGTGGGAGGGGTAGATTCTGTGATGAGAAAAAGATATGTTCAATCGAATGCACAACTTTCAAGGATTGCAATACCAAGTATTCTCTAACTGGCTTAGGATATGAATGTTCACCTTGTGGAAGATGCATAGTCAAAGGAGAAGAAGATACAAAGTGTATCATAACCGAAGATCTAAGATGTCAAAGCAACAGAGATTGTACCTCTTACTATAAATCAGAAAATTTCTCTTGTCATAATAACTATTGCTCTCCTAGATGTACAACAGATTCGTCTTGTAGTAAATTTGGGCTTGGCTTTTCCTGCAATACTCACTTGGGTATATGCTACCGTAGCTGTCATTCTGATGAGGAGTGTTATATACATGGTTGGCACTATGAGTGTCGTCTACCTCGGGCTACTACCACTATCTCTGGAGCGCCTATGGTAGGGAATCACTCCATCAATTCGGATGCCATTGGCGAATGCGTACCAAGGATTGGGGGAATAGAATGGGGTAACGAGAAGAATCCGAAATACGCCGCTCATCAATACGAAGGGGTATGGGGGTTTGCTATAAATGCAGCAATGACTATAAAAAACGTTCCTTTCATAAATATTCAACATACCGTATTGAAAAGCCTTCTGTTAGTAAAGATGGTTCAGAAAA
>JAOAFA010000116.1 GCA_026416535.1 Deltaproteobacteria bacterium | reverse complement strand
ATATTGCGTAGGAGAGAGGATTGAAGATAGAAACAGTAACAAACATTTCGATGTGGTTAGAAGACAGATCGAGGAGGCGCTGGCAGACATCTCGTTTGGATCGAATAATTTAATAATCGCCTACGAACCAGTTTGGGCTATTGGCACAGGTATAAATGCCACCCCGGAGCAAGCCGAGGAAATGCATAGTTTTATAAGGTCTCTGTTTTTTAATATCAGGGATAAGACAACATCTGAAGACATAAGAATTCTCTACGGTGGTTCTGTCAAACCTGATAACATTGACAGTCTTATGAGAATGGATAATATTGATGGAGTTCTTGTGGGTGGGGCGAGTATAAAGGCAGATCAATTTATCAGAATTATTGATTATAGGATTTAAAGGAGTTGTTGTTATGGTCACACTGGTTACTATTATTCATGTCATTGTTGGTATATTTTTGATACTTGTTGTCCTTCTCCAAGGAGGAAAAGGGGCCGGACTTGGGGCGGCTTTTGGAGGTTCTTCTCAGACCGTATTCGGAGCTTCAGGTGCTTCATCTTTTTTGGCAAAATTAACTGCCATAGCAGCATCCCTATTTGTTATTACGTCAATAAGCCTCTCTTATTTTAGTTCAAAAAGTGAATCAGCCCTTGCTAAGTATAGTGCAAAGAAATCTTCTGTTGGTAAAAAGGAGACGACTAATCCAACTCCTATAACTGATGCTGGTATAAATGTTGGTTCTTCTCAATTGGATGCTGGTGTCCCATCTGAAGGTCTCAATGAAAATACCAATGAAGAAAAAAAATAGTGGATTTTTTTAATTTGTATGTTATTATAAATCGTTAATTACTTAAAGGAGTGTATCTGTGATAAACAAAAGAGGAAAGAGTAAGACTACAGAAGACAACAAGATTCGAAAAAACGAGATAGAAAAGATCAGAAAAATACTGCTCACTCAGAAGGAGGAACTTATAAAAAAGACACAAGATACAATGCTAGATGAGAGCGAATTTGATAAAGATGATTTACCTGATGAGATTGATCACGCCTCTTTTGAGTATAATCAATCATTGACTCTAAGACTTAGAGATAGAGAGCAGTATTTGCTTAATAAGATAATAAAGGCACTAAAAATGATCGATGAAGGGACGTACGGTATATGTGAATCTTGTGGCGATAATATAGATATTAAGAGGTTAATGGCGAGACCTGTTGCAACACTTTGTATCAAATGTAAAGAGGAACAGGAAAGACGAGAAAGAATTCAGGAAGGCTGATTGTCACCTTTTGAGACAATTAAAATATAATAAAATATTAGACAATTTATCGAGATGTGAAAGATGTGGGCTATGTTTAGGTGCTTGTCCTCTCTATTCCATAGATAAAATAGAATCCTCTTCACCCCGTGGTAAAATTCATACCTTAGATAAAATTAGAAAGGCCTCTATAAGTGAAAAACTCATTAACAATTGTTTATTATGTAATAGTTGTAAAAAGGTTTGTCCAAATAATGTTGATGTCCCGGAAGTAGTAAGACTCTTCAGAGAGGATAATCGGTTAGCAAGACCAATATATTTTGTATTGAAACTTATTCAAATTAGAAGGTTTAAAGGGTTGAGGGCGATATCAAACTTAGTAAGTTCTGGCGAAAAGATTGGTGGGTTT
Organism: Deltaproteobacteria bacterium; assembly: GCA_026416535.1. Classification (GTDB taxonomy): domain Bacteria; phylum Myxococcota; class SpSt-1050; order SpSt-1050; family SpSt-1050; genus SpSt-1050. The sequence goes on along the minus strand of JAOAFA010000116.1, from coordinate 6,023 downwards.
ATTAAACTTTTAAGGCTTGCCCGTTCCATGCCTAAAGTGGAGAACGTAGGTGTTTTTTATAATGATTTAATTACAGATAAAAGTGTAGGGCTATTTACCGGTTGTATTTCACCGATTTTCTACGCAAATATAATTGAGTTGATTGTCAGGCTTTATAAGGATAGAGGATTTAATGTATATGTACCTACAGACCAGGTATGTTGCGGACTCATGAATATCTCTGCTGGGGATAGAGATTCGGCTGTAAGATTAGGGAAACAAAATATTGAATTATTTTCTTCTGAAAAGATTGAGAAGGTAATTACTCCATGTGCAAGTTGTGCCTATATGCTTAGGGAATACTCAAAAATAATTCCCAACGGAGATGCCTTATCTAATAAAGTGGTAACAATCGATGATTTGATGTTCGAACAGATTAAATCTAATGATATATGTGATAAGGTTGCGATACACATTCCTTGCCATATAAGGAATCTGGATGATAAGGCAGTTTATAAAATGTTAAAAAGTGTTAAAAATGTTAAGATTATTGATAGTTGTTGTGGTTACGGAGGTATTTTTAATTTTTATGATTATAAAAAATCCATCGAGATCGGGGAGAGGATTTTTAGAGATATTGAGGGCATAAAAGAGATCTATACATTTTGTTCAGGATGTTTCCTACATTTTTATGATATTATTCAGAAAAATAGAATCAATGTAGGCGTTAAAAATTTGTTTGAGTTAGTTTAATCTTTAGTGGCAATTTGCCTCAGCGAGGGGTGAAAGGGTCCCGCAATGAACGTGTCCTTACTTATAAGATTTTCATCATTGTGAAGTCCTACTCTAATGACTTTGATTCCAGCTTTTGAAAATTCGCTTAAAGCAAATCTAATAATACGTGCAGATTCATCGAGAGAGAGGGGTTTATAAAATCCACTCTTATATAAAATTTCTAGTTCCGTACCTTTTAGTACTAGTGTAGGGTGAATCCTAACGAAGTCTGGTTTGAGTCTTATAGTTTCACGTATACTGAATACGTCATCATCTATTGTAGAGTAAGGAAGTCCAAACATCAAATGTATACACGTCTTAAACTTATTTAATTTGAGTAAGGTAATTGCATCAACTACATCTTTTGTAGTATGGTTTCTATTTATTGCTTTTAGCACTTCCTCTTTAAGTGATTGCGCTCCTATTTCGATTGTTGTTACACCGTATTCTTTATAGAGATTTAAGGTTGAGGAGTTTATTTTATCAGGTCTCGTTGAAAATCTTATACCATCTATTTTTCTTTCCAAAATAAATTCTCTAAGGATATTGAGTAAATATTCTTGTTTATCAATTCTGATACTTGTAAATGTTCCACCATAAAAAGCGACTTCAATCTGTGCACTCTCGCGCTTGCCCTTGAATGTAGATATGTATTTTTCTACAGTTTCTTTAATCAACTTCATTGTTGGTGGATTAACGTTTGGGTGCAATGCCCTTTGATTACAGTATATACACCTGTTTTCACATCCTTCAAATGGTAAAAATATGGGGATTATGAGATATCTTTTATTCATCTTCCCTATGGCTGCTTACTATTTTGTAGATGGCTTCCTTTGCAGCCTGTTGTTCTGCCTCTTTTTTAGTCTTGCCACTTCCTCTTCCGTATTCAGAACCGTTGATCATTATTTTTACTTCAAACGTACAATCGTGATCAGGACCAGTCTGACTTACAAGTTCATACGAAGGTGTAATTTTATATTTTTCCTGACAAAAAATGAGAATAGCTGTTTTGTAATCTTGCATTATGTCTTTCGATGTGATGTTTTCAAATTCTTTTTCGAAGTGTTTTTTTACTATCTTCAGTACACTGTTAAGATTGCTGTCTAAAAATATGGCTGCAATAACTGCTTCGTATGTTCCGCATAATATTGAATCTTTTTCATTACCTGATGTAAGCCTTTCTCCTTTACCCAGAATTATATATTTATTTAGGTTGATTCTCCTGGCTATCTCACTAAGTTTTTTTTCATTTACTAATGCCGCCCTAAATCTGGATAATAGACCTTCGTTACTTTTAGAAAATTGATTAAATAAGATATATGCAATTGCAAAGTCTATTATTGAATCTCCTAGGTATTCAAGTCTTTCGTTGTTGTAATTAAGTTTATTCTCGTTTGCATATGATTTGTGGGTTAGTGCCTCAAGAAGTAAACTACTATTCTTAAATTTATAGCCGATATCTTTTGAGGCACCTTGTATTAATTCACTGAAATGTTTGTCTATCATAACAACTCCCCTAGGACGGTATTATCATGATTGAGTTTCATAAGATGAGCGTTGTAGATCCAGCCTTTTTGAGGCTTACAATTTTGAAATATGACCTTTATGTAGTTGTGTGTAAGACCTGATATAATTCCTGAATTTGATATAATTACTGTATCCATATTGCTTCCAATGTACTTTCTTAACATCTCCCTCCTTTTCATAAAAGATATTTTTATTAGGATCTCAGCTCTATTCTTTATTTCTATTTGTGATGGAATTGATTTAATATGAAAGGCGGAGGTGCCTTCTCGAGGGGAAAATCTAAATACATGTAGATAGTCGACAGGTAATGATTGGATAAATTTTACTGTCTTATCGAAATCCTCAACTGTTTCAGTGGGGAATCCAGTGATGACATCTGTCCCTATAGTAGCTTCTGGGATTCTGCTTTTAATTTCGAGGACAATATTTTTAAAATCTGAAGTAGTATATTCTCTATTCATCTCCTTAAGAACCCTATCGGATCCACTTTGAAGAGGTATATGAAAGTGAGCACAGAGTTTTTTAAAATTTGAAAGTAGTTGTATATTTTGTTTGGAGAGACCATATGGCTCCATCGAACTCAATCTAATTCTAAAATCTTGATCTATATTTTCTATATCGTTTAGTAATGAGAAGATATCAGATTTTGTCTCTGGGTCTTCATATAACATTATATGTGTCCCTACAATAACAATTTCCTTAAATCCTTTTTTAAGAGTCTGATTTATCCTTGAGATTATATCGCTTTTTTTAATGCTTTTGGGATGTCCTCTTAAAAATGGAACTATACAATAAGAACAAAATCTATCACACCCTTCTTGTATTTTGATAAATGGTCTGGATCTATTGTAGTAAAAAGTACTTGGATCTTTATTAGAGATCTTAAATTTCAAGGGAAGCTCGTTTGTAGGAATAAGTTCTACAAAAGGTATTTCTTGAATCCTCTTTCTGAAGGATTCTGATAAGACTGAGCAACCTGTTATTATAATTTTCGATGATGGATTCTGTGAGTGAAATCTCCTAACTAATTGCCTACATTCTCTTTCTGCCCTGTGAGTTACGGAGCAAGAATTTATTATGATTATATCTGCATCGTCAGCTCTATCAGTTAGAATGTATCCGTTTTCCGCTAAAGCAGATGATATTTGGGAGCTATCAGCATAATTTACTTTGCAACCAAGTGTTTCAATAAGTACTTTCAATGAATTACCTCGCTTATTATACCACCACCTAAAACTATATCTTCAATATAGAAAACCGCGGATTGTCCCGGAGTGATTGCCCTAAGAGGCATTTTTGTCGTTACAAAGACTTTATTGTTATTTTCTATCTTTATTTTACAGTATTCAGGTTCAGAAAGATATCTTATCTTTACTTTTACATTATCTAAGTCCTCTATTTTTTCAGGTTTATAAATGAAGTTGACATTGTCTATTATGAAAGAATTTGAATATAGTTCCTTTTCTTCTCCAACTACTATCTCTTTCTCTTCTGCATTTATCTTTATTACGTATAGTGGTTTATTGGAGTTGATATTAAGGCCTCGTCTTTGTCCTATGGTGTATCTGTAATACCCTTTGTGTCTTCCAAGAACCTTGCCATTAGAACTGATTATTTTACCACTCATGTCAGTTTTAATATTTTTATCTATTAATTCTGAGTAATTATTTTGTGGCACAAAACATATTTCATGAGATTCTCTTTTGTTGTATATATTGAGTTCATTCTCTTTGGCTATCTTTCTAACTTCTTCTTTTGTGAGGTTTCCTATGGGAAACAATATCTTCTTTAATTTTTCTTGATTTAATCTATAAAGAAAATAGCTTTGATCCTTGTGTTTGTCTCTCCCCATTCTTAGTAATCTGATGGAATTCATAGGTGTATTAATTGCATAATGGCCAGTTGCTATAAAGTCTGCCCCTATGGAGATGGCGAAGTTTAGCATCTCTCCAAATTTTATTTTTTCATTGCATATTATGCATGGGTTAGGTGTATTGCCATTTAGATATTCTGAGATAAAATTATCTATTACAATTCTTTTGAACTTTTCTCTATAGTTTAACACATAAAAAGGTATTGATAACTTAAGGGCTACTTGTCTTGCGTCATAGACATCTTCTGGCGAACAACATACACCTTTTAAATCGCACTCCTTAAAATCAGAATAGTCAAAGACCTGGAGGGATATTCCGATAACATTATAATCCCTTTTTAGCAGTAATGCAGCTACACTTGAGTCTACCCCGCCGCTCATACCTATTACTACTGTCTTCTTACTGGTACCCAAGGGAGCCTAAGAAAATTAAAGACTGTCCTTATTATTTTTTTAACTTCCTTTTATAGTCTTCTATGGCTGCATGCAATGCGTCTGCCGCTAAGTTTGAGCAGTGCATCTTAATTGGAGGTAATCCATCCAATGCCTCAGCTACCTGCTTATTTGATACCAAAAGCGCCTCATCTATGCTTTTCCCTTTTACCATCTCTGTTACCATTGAGCTTGTTGCAATAGCAGCACCGCAGCCGAATGTCTTAAATTTTATATCCTCAATTATGTTATTTTTTACTTTTATATAGATTTTCATAATATCCCCACAGGCAGGATTGCCTACCTCTCCTATTCCATCTGCATCTGGTATCTCACCCACATTTCTAGGATTTCTAAAGTGGTCCATTACTTTTTCAGAATACATATTTACACCTCATAAAATTAATTAAAAATCTCATTGATTGTTTTTTGTCTCATTTTCCTTATTTAAAAGAATTATTTTTGCTTTTGTCTTACTTTTAGTTTTTCTCTTCTCCCTTTCAAGTTTCTCTACCTTTCTTTCAAGCTTGCGCAACTGTTCTGCTAAGCATCTGATTGCATTTGCCTCAGGGTCTGGTATCTCCGTATGTTCGATATCATATCTTGACTCAGTAGCCTTTTTGTGAACTGTTCTACCTGGTACACCTACTACTGATGAATTTGGAGGTACCTCTTGTATAACTACTGAACCAGCTCCGATTTTAGAATTTTTCCCAATTTTAAACGGTCCTAGTATTGCTGCCCCGGCACCGACAACTACGTTCTCTTCAAGGGTTGGATGCCTCTTTTCTTTTCGCCAGGATGTTCCACCCAAGGTTACCTGATGGTATAAAGTACAATCGTCTCCAATCTCAGCCGTTTCTCCTATTACAACGCCCATACCGTGGTCTATGAATACACGTCTTCCTATCTTGGCACCAGGATGTATTTCTACACCTGTCAAGAACCTCACAATTTGTGATAAAAACCTTGCTATGGTCTTTAAATCTTTTTGCCACAGGTAATGTGTGAATCTGTGTGCCCATACTGCATGTAGCCCAGGATAACATAGCAGAACCTCTATTGGGTTTCTAGCTGCAGGATCTCTTGCGAATACCGAATCAATGTCCTCGCGTATTTCTTTTATAAAATTTATGACTCCCATAAGCCCCTCAAGCTAAATTATTTTTAATACTTATTTGAATAATTGTCAACATACTAGGACATTTGCGACATTTCTCCATTTTCAACTAAATACTCTATAGGGCTTTTTAACTTCAGTGACTTGTGCGGTCTCTGAGTATTATAGAAAATCAAATAATCAGCGAGTTTTTGATGAAATAATGGCTTATCGTGAATAATATCCAGATTTGCTTCAATGAACTCCTCCTAGATGGTTCTATTATACCTCTTCAATATCTATACCACCACATATAAGACATCCAAATACACCGCAAAA
>JAOAFA010000111.1 GCA_026416535.1 Deltaproteobacteria bacterium | reverse complement strand
TCGGCAGCGTCAGATGTGTATAAGAGACAGTATACAGACTCTGTGGTCAGGTTTATTCCCAATCTGCATATATTTTCTCTTTAAGCTAATAGATGAGACAAACATAAAAAATTTGTCAATGCTAATCTTAACTATTGTATTTCAGTCTCTTATGAACATGTATTACATTGTTTATCTAGCACTAATTCTTCCTCTAGTAGGTATACCTTATGTAATATGGAATAAAAAAATAACAGATATAAAGCTCTGCATATTTCTCATAATTGCAGCTATTTCGTCATCTATGATCCTCATGCCTTTTACTCTACCATACCTTGAATTAAGAGATTCATTCGGACTTGTAAGGGATATTAAAACTATAGCCTCACTTCCTGACCTTAAAAATCTAATGGGGATTACAAGGTTCAATCTTCTCTACAAAGAATATCTTTCAATCTTGGACATTAATGAAGGCTCATTTTTCCTAGGTATTTCAGTGTCAACACTGGCAATATTCGGAATTCTATTAGTTAACCTAAAGCGTGTTTATTATTTAATAATGATACTTATTTTAATCTTTTCATTTTTGGTGATTTCCGGGCCTAATCCAGTGATAAAATTTAAAGATATGACATTCAACTATGGATTTCTATATAGATTCTTATACGAATACTTTCCTGCATTTGATGGGACAAGAGTTCCAATGAGATTTTATATATTCACCATAATATCAGTATCAATATTTACAGGTTCTACAATAGCTTTAATACAAAACCGCCAGGTAAAAATCCTAAAAATCTCACTCACAATAATACTATTTGTACTAGTAGCAATTGAATATTATTCAAAAATCCCTATTATTAAATACCCAATATACTCAAATCCACCCGAAATATTAAAAACTCTCAATAATAAAGCCAAAGGGGCTGTAATATTTTTCCCACTAAGGGAGGCTTACTCGCACATCTTATATTCCTCAATCATTAACAAACCTACATACACGCCTTTCACTGGATACATTCATTTTTTGAATCCTATTATGAAAGAAATCGAAAACAACCCTGAAAAAATGGACACTCTCAGAATACTCTCAGCTATGGGCATAAAATATATAGTTCTAACGGATAGGTCACTTGCAGAAAAATTTGACAAAATACACAACACAGGAGATATCACAATTAGCAAAATTTACGATCATAGAGATGGTTTAATTTATTCACTGAACTACGAATTTACAGGATACTTTGCTTATACCGATTTCAAAGATTTAGACATCTCTATAAAAAATGATAAATATTCTCTCTATTTGAAAGCAGATATCGGAAGTAACAAAATAAAAGTTCCACTTAGATTGTATTTTAATGTAATAGTAAGATATAAAAAAGGAGACCGAATTATAAAAAGCGAAAAGATAAAAATCAAAGTTCCGGAGATTATAAGAGAAACCAAGATATTTTTGATAGAAGGAGAAAGAAACTTATTTAATTTTGATGAGCTTGAGGTCTTGATATACGAGAAAGACAAGAATAGAGGTATAAAGCTTAATAAAAAATTTTCATCCTAAGGTGTTAGAAAATTTTATGTCTTTAACTTAAGACATATCTCTTCTTTACTTTATTGCCTTTATGATATAGAGTTTAGTATTATCAAGGAGGCAGTCATGAAAATAAAAATGCTTATATTTGTGATAATAGTAAACTTACCAACAACATATGTCTATGCACAGGATATTGGAGACATTGCTTTGATAGAGGACACAGATGGAAGTATAACCAAGTATGCTCAATTACCTGACTTTTATCTTGCTGCAGCCGCAAAGGCATTTTATAAAACTCACAAAGACATTTATGATGACATATTTGTATTTCATAGTACGACTGGAGGAGGAATCCAACAAGGATGGCCTGTCTATCTTAACGTCAAAGGTATTGGACGAGATCTATTAAGAGATCAACGAGCAAGATTCGGTGTTCCAAATGGTAAGCTCAAAATGGCTGTAAAAATGGGTAGTCTGCCGAGTCTACCAGATAATCCGGACGACAGGGCACAAATAGTTCCAGGCTATCCACTCACAGGTGCAGAGCTTATGGGGCATGAATACGGACATCAATACCTAGCATCTATAACATACAAAAAAAATGGAGTCTTACACTGCTGGATCCGAGGGATGGAAAGTAGCGGGAATTCAAGCGGTGAACCTTGTGATGGCTACACCACTGGTGACTTTAATCAACATTGGAGTTACTTTTTCAATTCAAGATCTGTAATGTATGGGAGTTTTATCAAGGAATTAGGTAATGATACTTTTGAATTCTCATATCCAAATGTAGGATATTCAGATCTTGACCAGTACCTTATGGGATTGAGAAGGGTCTCAGAGGTGGACCAAAGTCAACTCTTCCTTGTAGATACAGGAAATCTAATAACTGGTTCAGCATCACTTCCACTTCCTCATGGCACAAGCACAATTGTGAAAGGCAAAAAGATAAGTTTTTCAATGGATGATATTATTGCAGCCGTAGGTGTAAGAAATCCAGAACTCGAACCGTGCCATAGAAAGGTTGCATTTATTTTAGTATACCCCAAAGGACAATTCCCATCTCAAACTCTAATCAATAAAGTTGACAGATATAGAAAAAGGTGGGAAACATGGTACGAATGGGCAACAGATGGTAGAGCCTCAGCTGATACAACTCTCGATGGAAGAGGAACAGGCACTGAGAAATGTCCTGGTCAATCTCTTACAAATGATGCCGGATATAGAGATGTAGATAATGGAGATATATATATCCAAGACATTACAACTGACGATGTGAAAGACATCATAACAATTGATATCACTGATACATCTATGGATGAAGAAATAAGCGATATAGCACCCACAGACATACCAAATACAAACTATGACATAAAAAATGAAGATCTACAAATACTATCTGACATAGAAAGTGAAGAAAAAATCGAAGACACTAACATCAAAGATGACATTGCCATCTACGAAGATTCTAAAAAAACAAAAAACGACCTAAATACATTATCAGACGAACCATCTGGATGTAATTGCGCCACTGTTTATTAACCTCGATCTATGTCGATCTATTTTTTATATTTCCCACAAAAGTTACCTCAAACTAATTCTGAACTTCTTGTGATGCAAAAAAGTCTGATTTGAAAAATACGACTCCCTTTTCAATTATTATCATTTTGTATCATCCCCTCAACTAACTTTAATCAAACATCCTACCAAACAAAATATTTACAAATCATAATCATCTTACACTAAGAAGCCAACATACCTCCTCATTAACTAGATTAAGTCCTTATTAAGCCCTCTTGAACATACACAATATGAACAATTACTGAATATAGATTAGACATCGATCAACTTGTCACACATATATCTCTACATTCATACATAATGTATATTTGTAATCCTGCACTATAAGAGTATACACTTAATAATTTAAAAAGTTCGTATTGGTCTAAGATAACACTGAAAAATAAAAATTATAAATAACAAGCCCCCTTAGCTTAAGCTTATAAATCCTCTAAAACTTCTATGACCTATCCTTAATATAAAACAAAACAAAAAATTCTGAACATTCATTTTTAAGATTGAAAATTATTTTTATAAGTATATAAACAGAGCATGAAATTATCTATCCTTATACCTGTATATAATGAACTAAGTACTGTTGAAAAATTAGTAAATAAAGTATTATCTACACCTTTTGAAACAGAAACAGAAATCATAATCGTAGATGATGCATCAAACGACGGAACCAGAGAAGTTTTAAGTAAAATTAGTGACGCAAGAGTTAAGGTAATTTATCATTCCAAAAATCAAGGCAAAGGAGCGGCTATAAAAACCGCTATAAAAAATGCAACAGGAGATTACATTATAATTCAGGATGCTGATCTTGAATATGATCCATCAGATATTAATAAATTAATATGTAAAGCCAAAGAAGGTTTTGATGTTATCTACGGCTCTAGGTTCTACTATGGTATGCCTAATGGAGATAATATAATTCACTACTTAGGCAATAGGCTTCTGACACAAATCTCAAATCTATTTTCAGGATTAAAACTTTCCGACATGGAGACCTGCTACAAAATGATAAAAAGAGAGATATTGAATAAAATTAAAATCGAAGAGAACGGATTTGGGATTGAACCAGAAATTACTGCCAAAATTGCCAAACATAGATTCAGCATCACAGAAGTCCCCATTAGCTACAAGCCCCGTAATTATTCTGAGGGCAAAAAGATAGGTCTCAAAGACTTATTAAGGACTATCTACTGCATATTTAAATATAATTTAAAATGAGCAACACTAGAGAGAACTGATTTATTATATTGTAATTTATAATTTTATGATATAAATATGACTGAATTTATTTGAGGAGTTATCTATGAGTTCAGATGTAAAAATCGAATCAAGTCTTTCAACGGTCCTCCCAAAGATGAATGCATCAGACTCCATTATTGATGCATTGGGATTAATACTCAATGGCAATTCAGTTGTAGATTTTATAAGACTGCATTTCAACAACGATAGTGAGATAGACAATTTCTTGAAGTTAAACAACTTTGTCCTTACTGAGGCAAGGGCATATAAAAGAATCTATCACATATATAATGACGCTATCAACTATCTATCATCACTGGAGATTGATATTCCACAGGAATTCAAAGAATTGTCAGATATAAGAGAACTTTTTAGATATGCATCTTACATAAAAGGTAGCAAAACCCTTTCAAAAATCTCTTGTAGTATATTAAAAGTTATGCACGTCTTACATCATGTCGAATCAAGGGAGCTTATGTACCGCTCAAGTATCTCAATAGAAGATCTCTTTTCAGCATGTGAAGCGAAGGTATCAAAGGCTATTTCTGAACTAAACCGTTCCGGCATCTCAATATATCACTACTCAACATGCCGCGAAAATATATTCGACCGTATCACAAAACTTATCGCCAGAAAAGAGATAATAGCAGCTCAAATGTTTGAAAAGGCATCATTCAATATTATTACGGAGAAAAAAGAAGATGTTCTCTTCGTATTAAGATATCTTATAACCAATGTCTTTCCATTTAATTATGTTGTACCAGGATACTCAAGTAGTAATTACATCGATCTCGTAAATATTCTTAAATCCTCTGATGAATATACAAAAAAAATTGACCGTTATCAATTCACCAAGGAATCATCCAATATAAATTCCTTTGCAGACAGAGTCTATATGAAAGTAGATATCCCTCTCGACATAAACTCCCTCGGCATAAAAATCGACGAGGAAACTGCTGAAAACCTTGGATTTACTATTTTTTCTCTTACAGAATTCACAATAACTGATGTAGAATCCCATAGAAAGACGGAACAATCTTATATAAATCAACAAAATCAAAGGTTACTATTAAAAAGAGAAGCTATCGCAAGGATAACTAAAGAATAGACATGCAACCCGGCTTTAATCACAATATCAAATACAAAGATCTGATATTCCACATTCAAACGGAAGATAATGGAGAAGAAAATCCACTAATCATTTCACATATATTTATTGGTGGAAACATCATTGCAACAAAGAAGACAGACTATTCTCACCTCTTAGGTAAAAAGGATATTACTGCTCAAGTAAGAGCTATTATGGAAAATCAGCACAAGGAGTTAATAAAGGAATTAATTACAGGCAAATATGACAATCATCCACTATTAGAATCCTCAAAAGAAAAGATTAATGAAATGGGGGATCCTCAAAGGCAACCCACAGCTTCAATGATAAAAGATAGAGACAATCAAACATATAAAAGGCAATCCCACTTCAAACCAGTGAGTGGACCGTTGGAATTTACGGTCTTTGGAGAAGGAATAATAAGTGAAGAATCCCTGGACCAAGTAATTTTAAAATTCCTAAGTGAAAATAAGAATAAATAAACAATGAATCAACTCTTCTTATCATTAGGAAGCAATTTAGGAAACAGATATGAAAATATAAGAAAGGCTGCATATCTACTAAATTCAAATAACATTTGCATTAGCACTTCATCTTCGCTATATGAGACCAAACCATATGGAATAGTACACCAACCGAACTTTCTTAACGTAGTATTCAAATGCATATCAGACTTAGAACCTACTAACTTGCTTCGCACAATAAAAAATATAGAGATGTCTATAGGACGTTCAAAAAATATTAGATGGGGACCAAGAATAATAGATATAGACATCCTGTTATATGACAACTTAATAGTAAAAACTGATGAACTAACAATACCTCATTCAGAATTAAAAAAGAGAGACTTCTTCTTGGTACCACTTTTGGAGATTGATAGCAATATCATTGATCCTGAAACAGGTTTACCACTAAAAAAATTTATTCCCAAAACCAGCAAAAATATAATACACTTAGCACCAATAGAATTAGAACTATCAAAAATATAAATACCTATTTGTTACCAAATACAATAGCCAACCCTTATTTAAAGGGATAATCTGGCTAACAATAAACCCAAAATAACAATGTTCTAAAATCTGCCAGAAGAATTAATAAAGCTTTCTAATTACTTTTAATGCCAAAAAGTTTTACGCAAAAATCAAATTCCAATCTTTTACTGAAAAAAGAGAACCTCTGATATACAGGTCCTTGGACTCTTCTTGTTACTACCCTTCTCTATTTTATCGATAATTATTTCAACCGAATAAGTAACCGTATTTTCTTCGAAGAATATCATATATTGAAATGCACCTTGTGTCTCTGCCCTGGCAGACTCAACAACTCCTAAAATAGGAGAAGAGACAGCCTGATATTTCCCTCTAATTATTTGTGATTCCGTACCATTGGAGAGTCTTACGGAAAATGCTGTAATTTTATTATTCGGCTCCCATGAGTCTTCGGTGTCCATACACCCAGGTATCATTATCATAGCCTTAACTGCCTGGCTACCGTCAAACTCAAACCTTATACTCTCTTTGGAACCTTTTTTGGCAACAGAGGTATCCGGCGACCAGCTAGAACCGATATTTCCATCGGCCGCCCATTTTGCCGGATTCAAAACTTCAGATTCTAAATCCCCTCCTTTTTTTGCTTTCTTAGGCCTTAGTGAAAGCTCACTCGTAGCCTCAATACCTTTAACTTTGACTGGGACAAAGAAATTCACAACTTTAGGGCTGTCTTCTTTCACATAAGAACCACTTTTATATCTGTATACATCGTACACACCTCCATATACTATAGTAACAGGAGGTTTGGTATGTCCAAAATAAACAAGCTTTTTCTCCCGAGGAATTAAAATTTCCTTTGAACCATTTTTGTCTTCATCAGCAAGATTAATCCCCTCTTTTATCTCCCCATACTGAATCACTTTCTCCATCAAATTAGATGACCCCTCCACCTTAGAAAAATAATAACTCCCCTCAAAAATCTTCTTGAAGACTGTCCCGTAAGCCGAGATGATTACCAAATGAATTCCATTCTCATCGGGTGATTCATCTCTAAGCCATATGAGCAAATCCGCTTTTTTATCACCGGTTACATCATCTATTTCATATTTTTCAAGGGCAAATCCCTCCTTAATCTTGTATTCTATCATCTCCTGATAGTTTTTTTTGTCATCTGTTGTCTTAAGCACCAAAAACGACTTCTTATCTTTTTCACGGCTTACAAACATCACCACCTCCTTCACGCTATCCCCATCCATTTCGGCATAATCCTCCGAAATAATCTCGTTTTTTTTCTTCAACAATTCCTTGTAATACGAACTGCTCTTTAGTGGCACAATATCCTGTGCATACAGATACTGACATATAATAAAGGCAACTATCACAAAGCATAGCTCTCTCATAAATCCTCCTTTAATATGGATACGATATAATTAACACTTATACGATAGTTTATCAAATAAATTTTGACATTTTACCTGACTATGTATAAAATAATCTTTCTATTTTGAGGAGGTTTTATGAAGAAATTCTTTGTAAGCATCTTCTTGTTAGCCTTTATATTTTTGGCATTCGATGCATATTCAGAGAAAGATAATAACTCCACCATTAATACTGAGGTAGCAAAGCACTGCAGTAAAAATGAATATAACAACAGGTGTCAGCATTGCGACAAAGAAAAATGCAGCTGTGAAAAGGAAAAATGCCATTGCAACAAAGATAAAGAAGAGGACAACACTATTAAAGAGGAAAAGAGTTGCTCATGCTCTAAAGATTGCAATTGCCCTAAAAATTCCAAAGAAAAGGAAAGTTGTAATTGCAAATCAGATAGCAAAAAAGACAAGGAAGCAGAAAAATCACACAACTGTCCACACAAAAACAAGAATCCCACGAAGGAATAAATTAGATATCATTATTTCAGACTAACAAGCCTTTCTTTATAACTATATTCACAACCACAATAGTTTTGTCTATAAAGATTGTGTTCTTTTGACATTATACATGATTTCCTAAAGCCGTCTCTTTTCTTAAAATCTACTTCCAGAAATTTCACTGAATACTTTTTTGAGATAATATTACCTATCTTAAATATTTTTTTAGAACTTTTTTTGGGAGATATAGTAAGAGTTGTTGTAAAGTACTCTATATTTCGATTCAAGGCTTCCCTGGCTGTCCTATCTAGTCGTATTGCAAAGCAAATATTACATCTTATTCCACCTTCTCTCCTATCCTTAACTTTTTCCGTCATTTTATACCAGCTCTCAACTCCCGAGGTATCATAGATAAAATCAAGATTCATCTTAGAAAAAAAACTTTCAGCCTCTCTCATCCTTTTAAACAACTCATCAACAGGATATATATTTGGATTATAAAAAAAGCCCACAACGTCAAATCCCATCTCTCTAAGATAAATAACAGAGTAGGTAGAACAAGGCGCACAACATATATGCAATAAGATTCTCATTTTTGTTCCTTCGTCTTTTCCTTTTTTAGCTTATCATTAACTACAACGATAGCTTTTAAATAATTATAAGCCTGTAATAGGACACTATCTTTTTCTAGCAATTTATTCACCTGAGGTACCGATTCTTGCGTAGATTTCTTCTTGCCTTTCAAATGTCTTGGTAAATCTTTTTCCCTTAAAGACTCATCTTTCTTCTCTACGATTTCGTTTATCTCTATATCAGGAACAATACCTACCTCTTGAATAGACTTTTTATTAGGTGTATAATACTTTGCTACTGTCAATTTCAAGGCAGATTTATCTTCTAGTTCTAAAATAGTCTGTACCGAGCCTTTACCAAATGTATTACTCCCAGCTATAATAGCCCTTTTATGGTCTTGGAGTGCCCCCGCAACAATCTCAGATGCTGATGCGCTCCCGGAATTTACAAGACAAATCATAGGGTAATCAGGCTGTGTATCATCAGGGTGAGCCATCTCAGGCTCATATTCCTCTTTTTTTCCTCTCCCCTGCGTATACACGATGACACCATCAGATATAAAAAAATCAGCCACCCTCACTGCTTGTTCAAATAACCCACCTGGGTTATTTCTCAAATCAAGTATGAGTCCCTTTAACTCTCCACCTGCCTTTTCCGTCAAAGACCTAACAGCCTCTCTTAACTGAACATAGGTCCTATCCTGAAAGCTTGATATTCTTACATAACCTATACCACTCTCAAACAAATCATATGTCACAGATTGCATCCTTATTCTTTCCCGTATAAGCTTTATGGTGATTAATTCCATAAGGGGTTTCCTCTTAATCTTTAGAATCACCTCAGAACCCGCAGGACCCTTCAACATCTTATTAACTTCGTCAACTGTGACCCTACCTTTAAGGACTTTATCATCTACTTGAAAAATTATATCCCCACTTTTTATGCCAGCATGAAAGGCAGGAGAGTCATCAAAAGCCGAAACAACTACTACCTCACCCTCTTTTACTGCAACTTCAATACCGATCCCAACATATTCACCAGTCGTGCCCTCCTTTATATTTGAATATTGCTCAGGCGTTAAAAACGCTGAGTGAGGGTCAAGTACATCTATCATACCCTGAATAGCCGCATAAACAAGCTTTTCATCCGATACGTTTTCCACATAGTTATTTTTTATATATGAATATACCTGAGAAAAAACCGCCAATTTTTTATATACTAAATCCGTCGTCTTTGACGCCAAAAGAAAGAATACCAAAAACACAATAACAATAGCAAATTTTTTCATAGGAAAATCTCCTTCCCTTCACTTAATATAATCAAATGGATTAACAGCCTTCCCATTCTTTCTCAATTCAAAATACAGAATAACCCCCTCACTCGAACCTGTATCACCAACAAAACCAATTATATCCCCTTCCTTCACAACCTCATCTTTAGAGACTTCCATTCTAGCAAGATGCGAATATACCGATATAAATCCCCTTTCATGCTGGATGATCACCGTATTTCCATAACCCTTCAACCAACCAGAAAAAATAACCTTGCCAGCCGCTACAGAATATACCTCTGAGAGAAACGGCGCCTTAATAGCGATCCCACGTGAATATCTCTCAAGGTTCAAATTAGCATCAAAATAAACTCCAAATTCTCTAATAACATCACCTTCTCTAAGCGGCCATATAATCCTAAATGACTCACCCTCTTTCCCAAAACCATCCTGAATATTAACATCCCCTCCCTTTTTCGTTATCTCATCAATCTTTTTATTTGCCTCCTCTTTCACCAATAAAAGTGAGATCTTTTTCCCCCTGCTTATCCTTGCAAAATCCCTATTCTTCATATCCATGATCCTATATATTTCTTCGATCTTTCTATCTAATTCCTTTTTAATCAATAATAACTTATCACGCCTCTGACTCAAATCCGATACTCTATCCTCATATTCAATAGTGAGCAGAGTTATATCACTTAGATTCCTTTTGTATTTTATGATGAGGTTTTTTATATACTCACTGAATCTATTATTCTTTACCTCTACATCCTTCAAATAAAAGCCATTTATCTTTTTTTCGATATAAATAAAATAAAGTATCTTTACAATCCCATCTATCTCTTTTTGAATATCCTCAGATTTTTTTCTGTTCTCATCAATAAGACCTTTTATATTATCAATCTCTCTCTCAAGGGTAATAATTTCAGATTTGTTTTTACCTGCCTCATCTTCAAGTCGCCTCAACTCCATTTCATACTTCTCAAATTCAAAAGCAAAAACATATTGAACGATCAAATACGAAAAAATAAAGACCAGTATAAAAGCAACCTTGTCAAAACCAAAGTAAAATTGGCTAATTACCTTCCTCATAAAGACCTTCTATAAATCTGTTAATAAATTTTACCACGCCAAAAAAACCTGAAATCACAAGAACAAGATAAACAAAAACTACATCGATACTCTTAACCACTACCGGAGTAAATGAAAATACTCCAAAGTGTAACATCTTTGAAATATAGGGCAGGACAGTTATAAAACACCCAAAGGCTATAAATAGACCTAACAAAAAACCAATACTTACTACTATTATCCCTTCAACTATATAGGGTATCTTTATATCTAACGAATCTCCACCCAATAACTCTATTAGCTCTATTTCTTCCCTTCGATTATTATTCAAATTCAATCCTATCGTATTTGACAATATATAAAAAGATGAGATACATACAATAAATATAATTATCCCCTTAAAGTATATCGAATATTCTTTAAACTTAAACGAGAGTATAATTAGGTCTAGATTAACTCTCATCTCTTGAAAAGCAATATTTTGACTAAGTTGCATCTTCAATCTTTCAAAATCTTCCCTTTCCATATACCTTGAAAACTTCAACTCAAATAAGGGTGGTAACAATCTCTCAGGTTTTAAATCTGCTACCTCAGCTGATAAACCGAATGCGTTCTTTAACTCCTCGTACGCATGTGTAGGAGATATATATCTATACCTTTCAATCCCTTTTTGTTTAGATACGATCTCTTCAACACCCTTAATATCTTCTAATGTAGCTGAATCCTTAAGCACAATAACCGCTGAGTTCTCAGATACAAGCCTATCCACAAATTCTATTGCATTTTCTATAACAAATAAAATTAAGATAGAGAAAAAACTTACTACCGCGACATTAACTATGGAACTAAAATTATTATATTTATTTCTTAAAAAGTTGAGAACAGCTCGTTTCAGGAAAAAGGATATCCTCATCGCTCTTCTATCCGACCTTCTTTTAAATAAACGGTGTTTTTGTTATATCTTTTTATAATTTCAAGATTATGAGTTGCTACTATCACCGTTGCCCCTCTCGTATTCATATCTAATAACATATCCATTATCTCAATGGCCCTCTCGTAATCAAGATTACCTGTTGGCTCATCCGCTACAAGCAATGTTGGATTCCTAACAATAGCCCTAGCAATCCCTATTCTCTGTTGTTCACCGCCTGATAATTGAAGAGGAAACTTTGATGTCTTATGAACCAGACCCACATAGTCAAGGGCAGAAAATACTCTCTGTCTTACCCTATATTCTGGCTCTTTATTTATATAAAGCGGTAAAGCAACATTTTCATAAACAGTTAAATATGGAATCAACTTAAAGTCCTGAAATACAACACCTATGTGCCGCCTCAATTCTTCAAGCTCTTTCCTTTTTAGGTGAAGAACATTCTTATCCTCTATCAAAAGCTGCCCTGAAGAAGGAAATTCTCTTAAATAAATGAGCTTCAAAAGTGTGGTTTTACCTGCTCCAGATGGCCCTGTTATAAACAAAAAATCCCCTTTCTCAATTCTCAAGTTGATATCGACTAGTGCTACCTGCCCTTTCTGATAATATTTATAAATATGAAAAGCCCTTATCATAGGAAAACCTGACACAAAAAATATCACAATTAATAATTTATATCAACTCAACCATTATAAAATTGTGCTAATTCAAAAATCGGAGCTTTACATTATTATCGTAATCATCAAAAATAATCCATTATCAAGTATAATTAATGTATTATTGGGAGTAAAAATAGACCTTTTGCATTATTGCCCAATATACAAGACACTACAAAAAATCTTTCAAAAAGTTCACCCCACATCTTGTGTAAAACCTAATTTTATCTCTAACATTATATACAAATGTTGTCATCTTTTGTATATAAGAGAAAAATGGTCTACAAATTAAACATAATTTTTGATAAAGTGCTGGCAAATAACTCCTTTTATTATTGAAAATTCTTATTTTTTTAGATAAAAATGCCTCACTATGACTTTGCAAAGGGTACTTAAAATATCAAATATGATTTCACTATTTATTTTTATAGGAGTTTTAATCTACTCTTTTGGATGGTATATATACAGTCCTCTCTCAAGACCTGACCTAAAAGACTATGAAAATATAGCTTCACATTTAAAACAACGAATTGACAATGACCGTGACGTTATTATCTTACAACCATTTTGGGCTGAAAGGGCTAGGGAATACATTGGAGATTTAAATCTTCTCAATCCGAGATATCCACTTGAGGAGGACTTTACACAATATGAAAATATCTATGTATTCTCTGTATTTGGGTATGGAGAAAAAATAAAAGATGGTCTATCAAAAAATTTTAAATTCATTGAGAAAAAAGATTTTGGTAAATTATCGTTATACTATTTCAAAAACGAAAGACCGCAAAAAATTATCTACAACTTTTATAAAAATATAAAAGATGCCAAAATAAGAGTCCTAAAAAGTAATGAGATAAAAGAGTGCAGAGACTTCAATAATGACAGATGGAGATGTGGAGGACCTGAATGGCAATATATTGGAAGGGAGATACTTGACATAGACGGAACCGGTAGAGAATGCATATGGGCGCACCCCTTAACAAATGCAATTATAGAAATAAATTTTGAGAATGTAATCCTTGGAGATTATATCAGTGGTTTTACAGGACTAACTGACGAAGCTACAAGATATGTACAAGGTTCTCCCGTCTTTATGAGTGTGCGCATTGATGACAAGGAGGTTCTTTACCACACAAATCCCAACAAAATCGGTGCTCACAGATTTACCATTAACACAAAAGATCTGAGCAATTCCCCTCACAAAGTTACCTTTAGAATAAGTACACATCTCGATGGTGTGAGACACTTTTGCTTTTATGCTGATACGAGGTTAGCTCAATGAACAGAAATGCACTTACCAAAAAAGACTATTTAATTGCCTCAACAATAGCAATCCTTTATATAATTATTCTTCTTGCTACAAGTAAAGAAATAGGATTTGTAAGGGATGAGGGTTATTACTTCAAAGCAGCTGAATTATATAATGGATGGTTTGTTGAATTATGGGAAAATATTAAAAAAGGCAGACCTCTTGCATCATTTACAAAGGCAAACATAGACAGATATTTTTCTTATAACCACGAGCATCCTGCTTTAATGAAGGAGCTTTTTGGCTTCTCGTGGCAATTATTTACAAACACTCTAAAACTAACAAACAATTCGACGGGATTTAGAATACCCGGTATGCTCTCAGCCGGTCTCTTACTATTCTTGATGTATCTCTTTGCCGCAGAATTTTTCAATAGAAGAATTGCCATTTTATCAACTCTTATGATGGCAGTTATTCCAAGATTTTGGTTTCACTCCCACCTCGCCTGCTTTGATGTGCCAATCACCGCCATGTGGTTTTTCACTGTCTATGCCTTTGTAAAGTCACTTTACTCTTTCAAATGGGGAATCCTGACGGGAATCATATTTGGATTTGCCCTAGCAACAAAACATAACGCATACTTTGTACCCCCCATATTACTCATCTACATCTTGTACTTAAGACACAACGAATTCAAATTCCATAAAGAACCTAATGGAGGGATGTCCCTCTCAATTCCAACTATACCCATTGGATTCTTGAGTATGCTTATCTTCGGACCAATTATACTTATTGCCCATTGGCCATACTTATGGCCAGACATCTTTGCCAGATTGGGCACTTATTTTAATTTCCATCTACATCATGAACACTACCCGGTTTCATACTTTAACGTGACATACGACAGACCCCCCTTACCCATATCCTATCCATATTTCAAAACAATGGTCACGGTCCCGGCCGTGATATGGACACTCGGGGCCATAGGTTCATTCAGAGCCACCTTTTGGTTAATAGTACAATGGATTAAAAAGACTCCACAAATCTACTCAACATTAGAAAGTAGAGCATTTATGCTATTAATTCTCTTAAACGCGTTCATCCCAATTTTCATAATCTCGCTACCATCTGTACCAATATTTGGGGGAGTTAAACACTGGTTTCCTGCAATGCCATACTTCTGTCTTTTAGGTGCACTAGAATTTGAAACTCTTCTTAAATTCGTAATGGCAATGAAACCTTCGCTTATCAGATTTAGTAGGCAGATTCAATATGTTACAATACCTTTAATAATCTTCACAGGTATTCTTGGGATCATCTACATTCATCCAATCGGAACGGGCTTTTACAATGAATTCATTAGAGGCACTCGTGGCGCCGCAGATATCGAAATGCAGAGAAAATTTTGGGGATTTGCTGGCTACTACGAGCTTGATTTTCTAAATAAAAATTTGCCGCCAAACTCTTCAGTCTATTTTCATAGAACCAACTATGATTCATACAGAATGTACCAACGCGACGGCTTCCTAAGAAGGGATATCAACTACGCCGGTGACCCAGAAAATGCAATAGCCGCTACTATACACTTCCAAAAGGGATATATGAAGGATCTTTATAAAACATGGCGAAGCTTTGAAAATAGAATCGCTAGACGAGGGGTCTATATTGACGAAGCACCAATGGTGCAGACATATATCCGCACTAAAAAATAAGCCATGTCTGAAAAAAAGAAAGTCCTATTAACTTCAACAACCATCTCATTAATATATTTTATTACACTTGTTTCCACTGTATCAGAGATAGGTCTCACAGACGACGTTGATTTCTATATGAGAGCAGCCATAAAATACACCGAATGGATAACAGAGACATTCTCAAAGGCACTAAAAGGAGATTTTACAGGCTTCGTTCAATCAGAAATTGATAAATATTGGAGTTATAATAGAG
This sequence comes from Deltaproteobacteria bacterium, assembly GCA_026416535.1. Classification (GTDB taxonomy): domain Bacteria; phylum Myxococcota; class SpSt-1050; order SpSt-1050; family SpSt-1050; genus SpSt-1050. The sequence goes on along the minus strand of JAOAFA010000111.1, from coordinate 25,141 downwards.
AACATCCCCCATTTGCCAAACTTGTAATGGGAGTTTCGCACTTAATATTCACAAAATGGCTCAATATTACAAACAATATCATTGGAATCAGATTAGGAATAATGATATTAGTCTCAATCCTTGGATTTGTTCTCTGTTACACTGTATACAAATATGTAGGGTTTTTGGCAGCCATATCCTCATCACTTTTACTTTTATTCATGCCCAGTTTTTTCTTCCATTCACACGTAGAAACACTAGATGCAGCTGTAGCATCGACATACTTCTTCTCCTTCTCTGCTTACCTAGCATCAAGAAGATCAATTAAGTGGTCGATTCTCGTAGGAATAATCTTTGGGCTTGCACTTTCAACCAAACATAATGCCCCATTTTTTTACGCCGCAATTCTATCATATTGGGGGATAAAGAATATCGATGAATTTAAATATATTAAAGGACATGGACTCAAACTACCAAAACTAGAGCTCTCCCTCATCACTATGCCTATCATTGGTCTACTCATATTCTATCTAATGTGGCCATGGATATGGGACGATACACTAAAAAGACTCAATGAATACATGGCCTTTCATATAAAGCACTATGGTATATACTTTTACTATTTTGGAACAATATACGAAAAACCTTTTGCTCCTTGGCATTCACCATTCGTAATGACATTTATAACCACACCCCCAGTAACGATAATTTTAGGGGTATTTGGAACAGCCATTATAATCTCCACCTTATTGAAGACTTACAAAAACAAAGCCGATATAGACACGGAGCAACAAATTTTTTACGAACTAGTCTTAGTCAATGCACTCGTCACAATCGGAATTGTTGCCCTTCCAAATGTCCCCAAATACGGAGGTGTTAAACTATTCCTTCCATTTTTCCCATTTTTAGCAATTCTAGCTGGAATTGGAGTCCAAAGTATGTTTGAACTTTTAAAAAAGAAGATTACACAGATTACTCAGAAAAATACAATCGAACTCACAAGCTCACTCGCGATCCTGTTAATCCCTATAATACCAGCGGCCTATTCTACAATAAAATTTACCCCATACAATCTTAGCTACTACAATATCTTCATAGGGGGACCAAAAGGGGCATTAAAGGCCGGAATGGAAAGACAATACTACGACATCTTTTATATTGATCTTGTAAGATGGTTTAACAAAAATCTCCCACCAAATGCAAAAGTGACTTTTCTACCAAATAATAAAGAATATGTTAGATCAGCTCCATATTATAAAAATGACAAGATCCTAAGGGAAGACATTAGAATAGTTGATTTGAATAATGCAGAATACTTAGTACTAACACATGAGGAAAGATGGAGAGAATATCCAGAGCTCTACAAAAAATATAAGGACTACCCAAATCTATATGAAATCTCAATTGAAGGAGTTCCTCTACTCAATGTCTATAAGTTAAAATAAAGAATCGATGAACTCCGAAAACAATAGCCTTTCAAACAAAATAAAAACAAAACATCTTCATTCTATAGTAGCAACAGTATATAGCATCATAATAGCATCTACATTTTTTATGATGCCAATATACTTTCAATCTATACTAGGGTTCTCTACATCAGAGATTGGATTCATACTTGCTGCTATGTCAATAACAGCCTTGCTATCTATTTTGCCATCAGGCATATCAAACGATTTTATTACTTCTCGCAGAGTAGCTATAATTGGTCTAGTAATTTTAATCATAGCATTTGTATTACTATATTTTTTGAGGACGTTCCTATCAATACTGTTGGTTATGGTTTTCATTGGTAGTGCCAGAGAACTATTTAGAATTTCCCTTGAAACTTTTGTATTCAAAGCAAATGATCTGAACCAGATGCCAGAATCACTTGGCAATTTTCATGGACCTAGGATGATAGGTCTATTCTTAGGAATGATCATAGCCTCATTTATTCTACAAAACTTCAACTTTAATCTGCTATTTCTCATTATTGCGGTATCACTTCTACTCCCACTTATACTCGTATTTTATCTACCAGATGTTCCAATATCAAGATCAACTCCTAAAGAGTATAAAGAAGAACTCATCAGACCATCCATAATCGTTTTTATGTTATTCTGCTTTATATTTACCTCTCACTGGGGAGCTGAATATGTAAACTACGGATTATTTTTAAAAAATGAGCTTCTCCTCTCAGACAGTCAATCTGCGATATACATATCTGTTGAATTCTTAATCATAGGAATTATTCTTCCAATATTTGGCAAGGCATATAAAAAGACAAGAATTGAATACTCTACTCCTATCGCTATAATCCTATCAGGCATTGGGCATATCTTTATGGTCAATAATGATGTGCTTATCTCCCTCATTTTTAGAGGAATACATGGTATAGGCGATGGACTTTTAGTAATCATTTTATACATGATAATAGCTGAGAATTTTTCAAAGGAGAGAATTGGCGGACTCAACGCGGTTGTAAATTTTGTAATGATGGCAGGTATGCTTTTGGGTTCTATTATATTTGGTTACTTAGGAGAAAACTTTGGTTCCGGCTTTTCAATGGTAGTCTCAGGTATTATAACCATATTTTCAACTCCAATTATATACATATGGTTTGGTATTAATAAGAAAAACTACTTAAAAAATAACGGTTGATTTTATATCACACTAATAAATATTACATATTTATTGACTTAATTCATCTGGATAAATATAATGATCTCTCGATTTGGAGGTTTTAGAATGCCTAATGTTACAAGAAAAGATATCGCAAATCATTTCTTAAAAATAGGTGTTGAATTGGATCCTGTCCAGGCTCTTAAGTATGTCAATGACATAATAAATATAATGACGGAGAAGCTTGCAAATGGGGAGAATGTGTTGATATTTAATTTTGGTAAATTTTCAATCAGACATAAAAAGGAGCGAGTAGGAAGAAACCCGAAGACAGGTAAAGAGGTTATGATAACCCCAAGAAAGGTCGTTACATTTCATCCTTCGCCAGCTTTTAGATCAAAAATAAATAACAATGCCTGATGTTTTCATTAGGAATACAAGAGATCGTAGTAATAGCGATAGTTATACTCTTATTGATTGATTATAGGAAGATACCAGAGTTTGCGAAGGGTGTTGGGAAGATATTTCGTGAAATAAAATCTGCTCAAGAAAATATCAAGAATGAGATTCTGAGGGAAGATCTGTTCTGTGATAAAGATGGTGAATCTTCGAGAGGGACAGAGGGTATGAATGACATTTATGATGACATAAAAGGCAATGGCAATGGATCAAACAGAGCAGGATAGAGAAATCCCATTCCTTTTACATATTAAAGAGCTTAGAAAGAGACTCATTATATCTCTAATTGCAGTGTTGATAGGTTTTGTTTTTTCTTATATATATGCAGACAAAATATTCAACTTTTTATTTATACCACTAAAAAGTGTATTACCCGAAGGCTCAAAAAATCTTTATTTTACAGGTATAGCCGAACCATTTTTTTTGTTCCTAAAGCTGGCATTTATATCTGGAATATTCATTGCAAGTCCAGTCATTTTATATCAACTGTGGCTTTTTATCAGGCCAGGTCTTTACGAGAAGGAGAAAAAATTTACTATCCTTTTTGTTAGCTTTGGAACATTGTTTTTTATTGGAGGGGCATTATTTGGTTATTTTATAATTTTCCCTAATGTTTTTAGATTTTTTCTTGGTTTTAGCTCCTCATTTATGAGTCCAATCATAACAATAAATGAATATTTTTCATTAGCTGTATCACTACTATTAATATTTGGGTTTCTATTTGAGCTTCCATTAGTAATGTGTTTTCTTATTATTCTTGATATTCTGCCTATCGATTTTTTTAAGAAGAACAGAAGATATGCAGTAGTAACAATAATAATCTTTGCTGCAATAGTTACGCCAACTACGGATGCTCTAACACTTATTTTGTTAAGTATCCCTCTTATCTTTTTGTATGAACTTGGGATTATCTTTTCTATACTTTATAAAAAACTTGCCTAGTTTTTTTGATTAGTAGTCACTCCATAGCCATTGTAGATTTCTGCTATACCTAATATAAGTGCTTCTTGGGCATTACTAAAGGTAATTCCACCTGTCATCAAGAATATGTTATCTTCTATTTTTACCACGGAGTGAAATGCCCTTTCTAATTTCAGTTTTTCTAAACCGAGCTCTTCCTTGGTAACAATTTTATAGTCGTTTTGTGAGATTCTTCTTGCTAAAAATAAATCGCTCATAACAAAAGGTATTTCTTTAATTCCGCCACTCTGAAAGATATAATTTCCAATCAAAATCTCACTTGTTCCAAAAATGAAATTTTGTGGTTTTCTGTCTGGCTCAATTCTAATATTGTTATCAGTGATATATTTAATATAAAAATTTTCAGAGATATTCTCTGTTTTATTCTTTCTGTAATAGCCTGTTACATTTAAATAAAGGTTGTCTCCTATCTTGAATGCCTTCGGGAAATATTCCTTTTGAGGAGATTCTGGTGCAATTTCTGGAGCAACATTAAAATTAACTTTGTTAATCTGACCATTGTCAAAGAGAATCAATCCGTGCTCATTTCCTCCACCATAGAAAAGATATTTGCTATCGGAGAGTTTTATCTTTCCTCCAGCAAATGTAATTATCTCATCCATATTCCTTTCAGTTATAAAAGGGTTTTTTAAATTAGTTAGATCTATTGTTATGATCTTTCTATTGATACCTGTAGTTGATGAGAAGGGGTCATTACAATTAAATCCTAAAGTTATACCCCCTAGGATATAAATCTTATTCCCAAATATTGCAGATTGTGCAAACGCAAATGGAGTATTCAATTTGCCGATAGTTGTAAATGTGTCATTTGCTGGGTCAAATATTTCAATATCAGTTACAAAACTTGTGTTATCATTGATACAGATAAAAAAATCATCGGGATTTTTTATTAAGTCTGCTTTGTCGATACCACCTATGATCACAATTTTGCCATCTTGAAGTACTTCATATATATACCCTATTCTACCTGATGCCATTTGTGAGGTAATAGTATAAAATGAGCCAGCGACAACTCGGGGATTAACATTGTCTGAATTTTCTATTTTATAGGGGTAGAAAATTTCAGCTTTGGTTGTTGATTCTAAGTGATATACACTGAAACCCTTTGTGGCGGAATTTACCCCTCCAAATATAAGTACTCGCCCGTCAAGAAGTTTCTCTGAGCTATGCATGAATCTTTTGTGGTTTAGAAAATCAGTGCAGGTTAGTGATCTCTCTTTTGCAAGATTTATCTGCACAAAAGTTTTACTATTGGGTTTGATATTTACATTATCAGCAAATCCAGACCAATTTATGTTGTCTTTTGATATAGCTCTAACTAAGAGTTTGTAGTTTTCATATGGCTCAATATTTTTTATGATTGCCGTCGTAGAGGTGTCTTTATTTTCAATCTCTTGTTCCAAAATAACCTTATTATCTCTTAATAGAGTGACTTTGATGCTATTGATATTTGGAGGTATGGTAGTTGAGTGCTTAATTGGAGAAGTTATGCAATCTTCAGATAGAAACTCAATATTGGTACTGAGTATTGTATTGGTTTCCGAAGAACATCCTAAAATAATTAGGCAAGTGATATGGAGAAAGTTAATTATTATCTTTGATGATTTCATTATATATACTCCGAATGGGCACCTTGTAATAACTTGCTAATATTTTCGCTATAGTTTTTGTTTTTAGTTTCTCTCGTTTGAGAATTTTTAATAATTCATAATCATATAGCGTCTTGATCGTCTTTGGAGAAAATTTTACAACAACCGTAATCTCTCCTTTTATTTCTTTCTTATTCAATATTTCAATCAAAAGAGAGGGACTACCTCTTATGAATTCTTCATGTTTTTTTGTCATCTCCCTAGCTATAAAAATAGAAGATGATGGATCCATCTCGTCAATTATTTTTAGTGAATTTAGGATTCTGTATGGGGACTCATAGAATATAAGGAGTACCTCCCTTGTTCTATAAAAATTTATAATATTTTCTACTTCTTTTTTATTTCTTGGTAAAAAACCAATGAAGACATACTCCTTGGCATTGAATCCGCACAGTGATAGGGCAGCGGAAAATGCAGTAGGTCCAGGAATTACTGTTATTGGAAGATTCTTTGAGATCACTTCGTTTATTAGGTAGGAACCGGGATCTGATATAGACGGCATCCCTGCGTCTGATATGAGTGAAATGTGGTAATTACTGTTCAAATAATCGATTATTTCGGGGGTAAGTCTTATCTTGTTGTCTTCCCTGAAAGTTATAACTTTCTTGTTCTTTATTCCTAAGCTTTCGAAAATAATTTTTGCCCTTTCTTTTGATTCACATAGAATGATCTCAGAAGTTGTAAGCGTTTCAATGGCTCTTTGGGAGATATCTTTCAAATTTCCTATTGGAGTTCCAACTATAAAAAGTGGCATTTATTCTTCTTCATCCTCTTTTTTATCTTTATCCTTTTTCATTTTTTCTTCTTCTTCAGATAATCTCATAGCCTCTTTGAGGTCAAAGATTTCATCCTTTACCTCTTGAGCTAATTCGTCTTCTGGGGCGATCTTCAAGAACTGTTCAAAATATTTAATGGCCTTGGAATAATTATTTTTCCCTTTGTAAATATACCCTAATCTATAATAAGCCAATGACAATGTTGGATTTTTAGAGATAGTTTTTTCATAATACTCAATAGCCTGATCATATTTTTCCATAAATTCGTATGTTCTGGCTATTTCAAATAGTGCCTTGTCGTTTCCACTATTTTTTTCAAGGCATTCTTTGAAGACTCTTAAAGCCTTATCATATTCTTTTTTGCCCTGATGGCTTTTGGCTGTATAGAACAGGGCTGATTCATTAGATGGATCGATACTATATACCTTTGTAAACTCCGTAATAGCTGCTTTATAGTTCTTTGAGAGATAATATCCCATGGCAAGGTAATACCTATACTCTGGATTTTCTGGGTCTTTCTTAACAACATTTTTTAGTTCTTCTATACCCTCATTAAACATATTATTCTCGATCATAGTCTTGCCAAAAATAAACCTAAACTCTAGATTGTCCTTTGATTTGTTTGTAGCCTGTTTGAAGGATTCTACTGCGCTTGATTTATCCCCTTTCCTTAGATATGCCATTCCAAGCTCAAAATAGGCAATAGCATTTCCACTTTCAATAGTAATGGCATCATTTAGGGTTTCAATTGCTTTTTGATGGTCATTGTTCATACTGTATGCTTTACCTAACATGATCATAACATCTACTGAATTTTTATTAGATTTTAGTTCATCTTCGAGATTGCTGATGGCTTCTGGGTATTTTTTTAAGCCAAAGTATGCCTTGCCAAAATAAAATTTTAATTGAGGCATCTTACTTATCTGAATTTTAACAACTTCTAAATGTTTTAGTGCTTCTTCATACTCCTGTTTTTCAATATAAGCCTTTGCAAGTAAAAATCTTGAATGTGTGTTGTAATTATCTATTTCTATAAGATTACGTAGGTTTTCAATAGCCAAATCTACCTTTTTGAGATTTAGGTAAGTCTCACCTATCATCATTAGCACATCAGTATTTTTGGGATTTTCTTTTTTTATACCTTCTAAAATAGAAAGTCCTTCCTCAATCTTTTTCTTTTTAATGTAAAGATTTGCAAGAGCTAGTTTAGCATCCATGTAATCCTTATGAATTGATAAGATTTGATTATATGATTGTTCTGCATCATCGAATTTTTCAAGTTCTTCTTCAATTCTTCCCTTAAATAGCAGTACTAAAGGATTTGATGGATTCTGAGAGTAGAGTTCCATTATTGTCTTATGAGCATTTAGTATCTTTCTTTGCTTTATCATAACTTTTATTAGTCCAATTTTAGCATTTAAATTATTGGGTTCCTTTTTAGTTATGGAATTGAATTCATCAAATGCCCTGTCAAGCTCCTCAATATTATACAAGAAATCTGCATAAGCTAGCCTGTATTCAATCTTCTCTTGAGAATGAGAAATAGATGCCTTGAAATATTTATCTGCCTCCTCGTTTTTTCTTGTTGAAAAGAGCATTTTGGCTAATAAGAACTCTGCCCTTGCTAGTTCAAGAGGATGTAATGATGTAGCAGAGGATGAGATAATATTTTCTAGAGCTTTTATACTTGATTTTGGGTCGTCTGATTCCAAAAAGTTGATGTTATTTAATTCGATAGCTGCTCTAATATTTTTTGAACTTGTTTCTACAGCTCTCTTAAACCATTTAAGGGCATTTGCCCTGTCATTCTGTACCAAGAATATCTCACCCATGATCTCCATAATTAGAGAATCTTGTGGGTTGAATTTGAGATAATTTTCAAAATCATTAACAGCCTGGGTATAATTATTAGAATGCAAATTTAAAAACGCATTTAAATAACTTTGGTAATTAGGATGTGAATTAAGGGATTTGTTGATGACCTTAATAGTTTCTGCATCCTTTGTTACAACGTGATATAATCCAAGCGCCAATAAGCTATCCGGAGAGTCTATTTTTTCTTTCTTAATGTCTTTAATACACTTTGCAAAGAGCTCTTCGTTCTCATTATCAGTCATTAAGAAACTTCGTTGATAAAATATGATTCTTGTAATAACTGCACAAATTGGGGTTTTTACTTTAATTTTCTTGTATAGGATCTTAAGAGAGTTTAGAGACGCATTTATCTCTGCAAAGTTCCCTGAATATAGACTACTCATAGCATTTGTAACTAATTGTTTTTCTTCGTTTGTTAGCCTTACACCAAAAAACTTCAAGTATATACTATATCCAGAAATACCAAGAATAAGAACGCAGATTGAAATAATTCCAGCAATTATAACTCTCTTTATACTTTTAGGTAGATTTAAGAATCTCTCTCTGAGTTCTCTTGATTTTTCCTTTATAACATCTCTTAATTCGTCTAATTTAGTGGGCTCTTTTACTCCATCCTTTCTTACGTCTATTTTTTTCTTAACTTCACTGGGCGGTACCTCTTGTTGAGTTTTTTCTATGTGTTTAGTAACAGAAGGGGATGAACTCGAGATGTTCTCAAGCATACTTTGTATTGCTTTTTGAAACTCTGGAATTTTTGATATTGATTGCCAATTAATACCATCTTCTGATACCTCTTCATTTCCCAAAAGTTTGTTCTCGATTAGCATTCTTACTATAGTCTCTTCATCAAAGGGACCAAATATTTTTCCGGATTTTCGCTTTACTTTGTATCTTTTAGAAGGTGTCTTTTCTACCGATTGAGTATGTTGAGCTGTTTGAGGTACTTCTTTTTTTTTCTCTTCTATTTTTAAAACAGACTCCTTTGGCTTGTCTTGTTCGACAGTAGATATGGTTATTGAATCTTTGATGGCCTCTTCTAAGTTGACCAGGCCAAAGTCGAGTCCCCCAACACCTGTGTCTTGAGTTTTTGGTTGTTCTGTTTTAGGTGGAATAGACCCTGAAGTTATTGTTCCTATCTCTTTGTCAAGAGTATTCAAAAGTTCGCTTGTATCCGTTCCAAGTTCTGGTAAATCTGGTAATTCCGGTAGATCTGGTAAATCTGGAAGATTATCAACGGATATCGTGGTTTTTTGTTCAATTTTTGTTGCTGGTGGTTTGTCAGTAGCTTTTACTGGTTCGGTCCTTGTTAGTTTGGGTGGAGATGGGACATCTTTAGTAGGTGGTTTGATAGCTTTGCTCTCCTCAATAGCCTCCTTTGGAGGAGGTGGTGGTGTATGCCCAGTAGAAGACCCATTTGATATGGTCCCGTCCTGTTTAACAAAGAATGAATTTAAACATTTTGGACACTTAATTTTTATACCAGATGGGCCAATTCGTGATGAGTCTATATTATATTCGCTGTTACACTTATTACATTTTATTTTCATTTGTAATCTCCATAGTTTTGCATGCCTATTAATATCATCTTTTAGAGATATAGTCAAAAGTTTATTATTTAGGTTTATTCCTTACCATATTTTTTGATCCCAAGGGATAGAAAAGAATGAAACTTGCAAAAAATGTTTATTTTCTTAAAAAAGTCCATATGCAAGCTATTTTTAATTTAAGGCATTATATTTTGCTTGTGCAACACTTTTTGCGAGCAAATATCCAGTATAGAAAAAATGGAGTATAATCTGCAACTAATTTACTAAACACTTCTTCCACTTTTCCCCCTAACCTCAAATTCGTATATGTATCTTGATGATGGATGCCTTATTAACTCCTCTTTCAATGAACTGGTGTTTTTGTGCTATGTCAGGATATCACCGGAAGGCCATTTATTTGACCCTTATGGGAGGAGTATTTATTCTACTTTTATACATTATTCTCTCAGGGAGTCTCATAAGATTCTCGTCCTCTGAATATTCAAATTTTTTTGATACTCTAAAACGGTTATATATATTTCATTGAGAAATGGTGAGGGGATTTTCCTTATACCACAGTGCATCATAAAAATTAACTGTTTTATTCCTTAGCAGTTTTTTGTTGATATAATAAAAATACGGTAATATTAAGCTAAGGTTTGATTTATATTTGAGTATGCTTAGATTATGATAAAGAATCATTTTTACGACATTGTTTTAAAGGCAGTTAGAGAAGCCTTTTCAGAAGTTGATACTGAGGCCCTTAGGATTGACATTCTAAAGCCGAGGAAACCAGAGTGGGGAGATATCTCTACAAATGCACCTATGATTATGTCTAAGGTCATGAAGATTCCCCCAAAGGAGGCAGCTAACTTATTAATTTTAAGGCTTAACGAGATTAATGATAGTTTAAATAATAGCTTTGCCTCAAAAATAGAGTTTGCAGAACCAGGATTTGTAAATATATTTTTTTCAAGGAAATTTATAATAAAAATACTTAGAGTTATTCTGAAAGAGAGGGAAGGATTTGGCGTCTGTAGCGAGAAAAAAGGCTTGGGATATTTAATAGAGTACGTCAGTGCAAATCCTACGGGTCCTTTACATATTGGACATGGACGTGGGGCCGTATTTGGGGATGTAATCTCAAAAATACTCATCTCACAGGGATACGATGTATTAAGGGAATTCTATGTTAATGATGCAGGTGCACAGGTCAAGAATCTTGTTGTCTCTGTTATTGAAAGGATGAAAGAGATTGAGGGCAAAGGAGAGGCCTTGATCCCTGATGACGGGTATAAAGGGGAATATGTAAAGGAGATAGCAAAAGAGTTGATATTAAGAGAGGGGATAAGTTATGAGATGGTTGATAAAGAGTTTGATAAAATTAGAGATTTTTCTATTGGTTATATGCTTACAAAGATAAAAAAGACCCTGGCAGATTTAGGTGTGAAATTTGATTCTTTTTATTTTGAAAAGTCCCTTTTTGATAAGGGATTGGTAGAGAGGTGCATTCAAGATTTCGAAAGAGAATCAAAGGTTTTTGAAAAGGATGGAGCTCTGTTTTTAAAGATAGATTCAGCTGAGGGGGATAAGGATAGGGTACTTAGAAAATCTGACGGGCATTATACCTATTTTGCTTCGGATATTGCATATCATAAAGATAAATTTGAAAGAGAGGGTGGTAGATATAAAAAGCTTATCAATGTTTGGGGTGCAGATCATCACGGATACATACCCAGGATGAGGAGTGCAATTAGATTGTTAGGATATGATCCAGACAGCTTTATTGTAGTCTTAGTTCAAATGGTAAAGGTTTTAAAAAGTGGAAAACCTATAAAGATGTCAAAGAGAGAAGGAGACTTTGTTACTCTTGATGAGATTATCCGAGAGGTGGGGAAAGATGCCACGAGATATACATTTTTAATGCGTAAAAGTGATGCTCAGTTGGAGTTTGATATTGATATATTAAAAAGTCATTCATTGAATAACCCAGTATATTATGCCCAATACGGATATGCCAGGATCTGTTCTATTTTACGAAGGGCATCTGAATGTGGAATTAAGATAGATGAGATTGTATCTCCAGAAGATGAGTTTGACGGACTTAGGTTACAAGAAGAGCTTGATCTTATCAAGAAAATGGGAGAATATCCTGACCTGCTTGATACTATTGCGAAATCACTTGAACCACATCTACTTGTATATTATATTCAAGAATTGCAGTCAATGTTTCATCAGTACTATACTAAATATAAAAAAACAGAGAAGGTGTTATCTGATGATCCTCTGAAGATGAAGGGTAGATTAGCTTTGGTACTGGCATTAAAAAATGTTCTTAAAAATGCATTTGATTTAATGGGTATAGATGCACCTGAGAGAATGAGCTTGAAAGGAGAGGAAGATGAAGAATGACAGTGTATTAGTAGATAAAAGACAGGTATTTCTACTATTTTTCTCCTCAATTATTATAATGATTCTAGTCTTTGGGGCAGGGGTTTTTTTCGGAAAGAAATTGTCAGGTGTGGCCGTTTCTAGTGACAAACCTAATGATGTAATAAAGGTAAAGGATCATGAAATTAGGCCTTATACCTCAGTTGTTGATACAGGAGTCGTTGATATAGGAGAACAGGCAGTAGTCTCTGTAGATAAAAATCTTGGGAAAAAAGAGGAAGAGACTGTAAAAGTAGCCAGCCAAAATGTCGAGGCTACTAAAGTAGAGCAGGTTGAAAAGAAGATTGTTCCTGATACACCTATTATTAAAGAAAGAAAGGAGGATAAAAAAGGAGAGAGGCAGAAGATATCTACAAAGTTAGAACCTTCACCAAATACTAAACGGGAAGAGATTACAGAGGCAAAGTTTACCCTTCAAGTAGGTGCCTTTCCAGATCGCTCTCAGGCATTGAAGATCGCAGCTGAGTTAGAAAAGAGAGGGTATGAGAGTTGGATTCAGAGAGCAAGGAGCAAAGATAAGGATATCTTCAGAGTAAGGGTAGGTAAATTCGCCACCAAACAAGAGGCTGAAAAGTTTAAGCAGCAATTTGATAAAAAGGAGAGATATAATTCATTTATAACACCAATGGAGTAGATTTTGAACGATAAAATACTTATTTTTGGTAGTGGTTTGTTAGGTAAGGCATTAGGGAGCTATCTACCACAGAATTTTGAAAGGCGCATTATCTCTCATCGGGAATGCGATATCATGAATGTAGAGGGGTTAAGAAAAATAGTCGCCGAATATTCCCCTACTATCATAGTTAACGCGGCGGCTATTACCGATGTAGATTATTGTGAGACTCATCAGCAGGAGGCATTTATTGTTAATGCAGCAGGGGCTGGTTACGTTGCATCAATAGCGAGAGATTATGGAGCTAGGCTGATCCATTTTTCTACTGATTATGTCTTTGATGGAAGTAAAGAGGGTTTGTATAGCGAGGATGAAGAGGTAAATCCCCTAAATACATATGCTAAAAGCAAATACGAAGGTGAACAACTTGTAAAATTCTCCGGAGCCAATTACTTGATTGCAAGGGTCCAATGGCTTTTTGGGGAGTTTAGAGAGACATTTATTGATAAATCCATTATAAAATTGAAGCAAGGAGAGGAAGTAGATGCGGTCATCGATCAGTTCGGTTCCCCCACCTATGTAAAATATGTAGTATATGCAGTGGGCAGGCTTTTGAATACAGATTATATAGGTGTAGTGCACATTTCTTCAGATGGAGTGTGCTCTAGGTATGAACAGCTGATGTTTATATGCGATTTACTTAAATTACAGGCTGGGCTTGTCAGAAAAAAGAAATGGGGTAATTTTAAGTGTGCTGCTATTAGACCTCATCATATTCAGTTAAATACAGAGAGACTGTATAAATTGACAGGTTTTCGCTTACCACACTGGAAGGATGAAGTCAAAGAATATATAATGTACAGATATGGGAGAGAAATATGATTACGAAGATTGATAAACCATGGGGTTATGAACTGCTATGGGCCGAAACGGAATACTATGTTGGTAAAATCCTTCATATAAATAAAGGAGAAAAATTAAGTCTTCAATATCATAGAATAAAAGATGAGACAATCATGGTTATCTCTGGAGAGATGAGGTTTGAGGTCGAGGAGGGCGGCAAAATGATTGTATTGATTCTGAAAGCTTATGAACCTTATCATATAAAGCCTTTAACCAAACATAGAATGGAAGCAATTAGCGATTGTGATGTGCTTGAGGTATCAACGCCCCACCTAGGCGATGTTGTAAGGCTTGAAGACAAATACGGAAGAGTAGATAAAGATATTAATAAGTAGAAGCTTCTTGATCTTTTACGTACACACTTGTGGAGGGAATGTTGTCTTTCTTCACACACTTAAATACAAGATATCACTATGAGTCGTTTAAGACGAACTCGTATTTAATTGTGAATTAAAACGGTCTTGCTCATGTCTTAACATAAGACAATAGACGAGCCTTTTGCCATTAAGCTACTGATTTTACTATTTGTAGTTGAGTTTTTAATCTCAAAACGCGAAAAATTCCCAAATCCTTTAGTGTGCACGAAAAGAGTAAACTCTAGACCGGTTCTTTATCTCTTTTACCCTCATCCCTCAGTGAACAGCACTTAAAAAATTCTACTTACTCAATGTAAGTTCGAGGCTTTTTGCTTAAGTTGAACTATGGGATATCTACTTATCAATGACTACAGATCTTCAGTTAATTATCTTTACTAGAGTTTTGGCAATATACTTAATAGGACTTGTTTTGAAGGGTAGTAGATTGGGGGGAAAATGCATCCTCCTTACATACGGCTTTTGTGAGCTCATAATTTTCATTTTTAAAATTTCAGTTGCAAATGTATTTTTTTTAATGTAAATTTCTTAGCAAATCCTTTCAGGATTTTAGGAGGTTTAATTATGAGATATGTGTATTTGTCTTTCGTTGTACTGATTAGCTTATTAGGATTTTATTCTTGCGGTGGAGAAGGAGAGACCACTACTGAGGATGTATCGGGTCCTAAGACTGTGAAGCTTGTTCTGACAATCTCCCCGAATTCTAACATTCCTGCCGACGGTAAATCTTCTGCTAAAATCACGGTCAAACTGACAATAGGTGGTGAAAATGCAGAGGATGAAACTGAAATCTCCTTAATAGCTACTGGTAAGGGGAAGTTCTCAAACAAGTCAAATAATATTGTATTATATACAAGTAATGGACAGGCAACGGAAACACTGACATCTGAGGAAGAAGGAACTGTAACGGTGACAGCAGTGTATCAAGATCCCTCCACAAATAAAGAGTACAAAAAATCTGCCTCTGTTGCATTTGTGAAGGTTCCCGTTGAAACAGGTGAACCTTGTCTAATAATTCTCACAGCAAAGGATAGGGAGGTAATAGCTAACGGGGAGGATTTCGTGGAGATAGAGGCTATTGCTACAGATTTCGAAGGAAAACCAGTGGCATCAGGGACGCAGATTGTATTTACTGCTACTTCTCCGGGTTCTTTCCAAGGCAACGTAGAGACCCCTGTAACTAATATATCCGTACTTACGAATGCTCAGGGGATTGCAAAGGTTAGGCTATACGCCTTGACCTATGCTAATACTGACATACAGGTAAACGCTAGTTTTAAGTGTAAAGATGCACAGGGAAACGAAATTACCTCCTCCACGAAAGAACCTCTTTTAATATCTATGAAAGAGCCTATAAAGACGCCAACACTGAAAGTAACTTCAGAGTATGAATATCTCATTGCCAATGGGATTGATTCTTTGAAAATCGAAGCGATAGTTACATCTGATGGCGTCAATCCTGTTACAAATGAGGTTGATGTAATATTTGATACTGTTCTGGGCTATTTTGTGGCAAGTGATAATTCAAAACCCAAGAATATAATTGTAAAGACTCAGGGAGGGAAGGCTAGTGCCCAGTTAAAGTCAGATGGAGATATGGGTATTGCGAGGGTGAATATTCAGACGAAGGTCTCTGATAAGCAGCTCTCGAAATCAATAGATATCAGGCTTATTAGAAATGCCACAATTTCATGCAACTATATAGGCGATAAACATCTTGGCTTGAAAAATTCCGGACACAAAGATTTTACTTCTATGTGTTTTAAGGTAGTTGATGATCAGGGGGCTCCAATTTCCAAAATAACTTTAAATTTCGCTCCATCCGATGCACCTGGGGGAATCTATGTTAATCCTACGAGCATGGTCTCTGATGATAGCGGATTGGCATGTACAGTTCTCTATGCCGGTACAGTTCCTACAACAGTATGGGTGAAAGGTTCTTCAAAAGTAGGTGAGGCAAGATGTGGTCCCGTGGTAATGACAACTGGTGTGCCAAATGCAAAATATCTGAATTTTAGCTGCTCCCCAACAGATATAAATGTTCAAGGATTTGTATATGATTTACTCGAACAAAATTGTGCTGTAGCAATTGCTGATAGATTTTCAAACAAGATACCGTTTGCAACAAAAATATTCTTTAGAACAGAGGCAGGGGCGATCACACCTTCTGCTGAGACAAGTGAGGAGGGCGATAAAATAGGTATAGCAACAGTTACACTGAGGACGCAGGATCCAAGACCAAAAGATGTTCCCCCCCTTACAGATGAGCCAAGGGTTGGAACTGGTTTAGCCAGAAATCCAAGGGATGGACTTGTAACAATCATAGCAGCCACTACAGGAGAAGAGGAATTCGATGATGAAAATGGAAATGGACAGTATGACCTTGGAGAGGCTTTTGTGGACTTGGGTGAACCATTTGTAGATATGAATGATAATAATCAATGGGATTCTGATGAGGCATTTATAGATGTAAATTTAAATGGAAATTATGATGGTCCAAATGGAAAATGGGATGGAAACACAGTTATTTGGAAACCCACATGGGTAGTATGGACTGGAAATATTGCTACCGGTGGGAAATGCCTTGGAGCAACACCGGATCCAAATTCTGCATCAGTTATTTGCCCTGAAAGATTTGATATTCCTAATAAAGGCTCAATGCCTTTTTATTATTCGTTCAAGGACTTTAATCTATTACCTCCAATCCCGGGTTCAATGATAGAGGTTAAAGTGGACGGCGCTGGTAAACTGTTGGGAGATACGAGTAAAACAGTTCCTGCTATGACGGGTATCAGCATATTCAAAGTAAGAAAGGCAAATCAGACCAATCCTAAGATATCTTACGAGGTCAATGAATTTAAATTTGGAACCGGGTATTCAGGTGGATTTACCCTCGCGGATGAAGATCCAGAAAAAGAAGTTATGAAACCTTCCTATGTATCAGTAACCATCGAAACAAAGACATCAACGGGTTCTGAGAAGACAGTTATATCTTCAAGTGGGAGGATGGATTCGACTATTAGTTCGGGCGCCTGCCGCAGCAAGCTCTCCTTCACACCCTCTTTGCCTGTAGCAGCGGATGGTGTATCTCAAGTTTTGATAAAGGCAGAACCACTTGATAAAGACGGATTACCATGGGATACAACTATTACATTCAGTACTGATATAGGCAAGTTCACAGCTGGTGGGTCAAAATATTTAGTTGTTAATTCAAGTAATAAACAGGCTACTGTTCAAATGGTGAATGGAGAACGGGGAGGAACGGCTACTGTTCAGGCAAGCTTCATATGTAATGATTCTTATGGGACGAAGGTCACCGATGAGGTTAAAATAACATTTATAGGTGTTAATATAGTTGTTGAGCCAGAATCCGGGAAGACTAGTATAATGGCTGATGGGATAGATAGTGTAAAGTTTAATGCAACCTTAATTGATGATAGTGGAATGCCGGTAGCAGATGGAGCTCTGGTAAAATTTGCTACTAACCTGGGTTATTTCAAGAACCCCCCCGATATAGGCAGCCCGAATGGTTATAAGTGTGTAAATACGAAGATTAATACAACCAATATATGTGTTACTCAAACCTCAGGTGGAGTGGCAACCGTTGATATGGTGGGTGGATATTCTACTGGTGAAGCTACTGTTAGTGCCTCACTCTTCCAGAGCAACCCAGAATTGAAATCTGAGGTTAAAGTAAATGTAGTTCAACTCGCAGATATTAAATTTCTATCAGTCTCAAAATCTCCTTTAGGAGTAAAAGATTCCGGATATAATGAATCAGCCGAGGTAATATTTAGGGTTGTAGATACTGCCGGAAGACCTCTATCTGGCCAGAATGTTGACTTTACATTTACTGGTGCTCAGAGCGGCTCAAGTGCTATTACTCTTAATCCAACTTCGTCTGTCTCTGCGGAAGATGGGCTTGTCAAGACAATCATTAGAACTGGGACATTAGCGCAAACGGTCAATGTATTGGCAAGGGCTCAAATGGGGACACAAATAGTAACCGCATCTTCAGAACCAATCGTAATAATAGGAGCAAAACCCAACAGAAAATATGTCACTCTCAGTTGCGAGCACAAAAATTTAGGTGGGTTTGGCAGTGAAAAAGTGGGAACTAATTGCGTTGCATCAGCAAGAGATAGGTATACTAATATAGTAAAAATGCCTGTTGCCGTGCGATTTATGGCAGAGGCTGGGATTATTACGAATGTGTCAAACATAACTGAGGAAGGGAATGCATATGCAGCTTATATAACGAATAATGTGAGAAAACCGGCCGATGTAGCACCGATCTCAAAAGAACCAAGCTACGTCTCTGGGGGTAAGACATATAATCCCAGAGATGGACTTGTGACCATAATAGCGGCATTTAAGGGAGAAGAAGAATTCGATGATATAAATGGTAATGGGAAATATGATAACGGTGAGCCATTTGTTGATCAAGGTGAACCGTTCGTAGATGAAAATGATAATGGGTATTGCGATGGCTCTACAGCCGCAGATGAGGCTCTAAGGCAACAAAATAAACCCTACAACTGCGCTGAACTTTATATAGATACAAATAATGATGCTAAATATACACCTTCGAATGGAGTATGGGATGCACACTCTGATCCAAATGACAATTCACTTGTCTGGGTAAAAACTTATATTTTGTGGTCAGGCCCTGTAGCTATTGGAAGTACGTGTAGTCAAAATTCCCCAAATTTGAGTGTAATCTGTCCTACCAATTTTAATTTAGCTGATGGTAGTTCACAAGATTTTACTTATGAGATAAAAGACGAAAGACTTAATCCAATTACAAAATCCTCCATAATAACCCTTTTCACACTCGGGAAGATCGGAATAGATGGAAAACCTCCTGTGCTAAAGGATGACCTTGGAATGAAGATCTCAGTAAGCCGTTCATGCCAATCATTTGTTTGTAGTGAACAAACTTCTATAACTGATTTTTCTAGTGGAATCAAAGGTGTTTTTGCAGTATTTGACGATGTGGCTGGTGATTCTGGGCAGACTCAAAATGTCTCCGCCAATGTAAAAGTTACATATTCATTTGATCCTAGTGCTGATGAAAAGAATTATGATCAGAGTGCTACTATTACTTCGCTGGGCATTATGAATGATCCAAATGCAACCGGCCCATGCGCATTTAGGCTTGAGGCATCCAGTACAGTAATTCAGGCCAATGGGACTGATTCAACGCTTATATCTGTAAAAGATATGAGGGATCAATTCAATCAGCCAATAGGACCAAATGTTCCTGTGCAGATAAAAACAACACTGGGCAAGTTTAGTAATGGTGAACAGGAAATAGTAGTTCTTACAAATAATAATAGTGAGGCAACGGTTACTATGTTTGGTGGTTCCCAGGCGGGTGCTGCCGAGGTTTCAGCTCAGTATTTCTGTGGGAATAAGGCTCCTTTAAGGAAGATTACTGTAATAATAAGACCTGCTGATGCACTTACTAAGTACTTTATTAGTGTTGTCGCATCTGATTTATCCTTGATTGCTGATGGTGATTCAAGAACAACGATCACAGCCTTTGTCTTTGATAATACGAATGCACCTGTAAAATCAGGGAGCGTAAAGATAACAACCACAGATGGAACACTCGAATGTATAGATCCTCCGCCAACGTGTGTTTATAACGATATACAGCATAAGGATGTGACCGCCCAGCTGAATAATAGTGGAAATGCATCAGTGAAACTAATCAGCGGTCCTGTCGCCGCCCTTGCAAGGGTAGAGGGTAAATTTACAACACCAGACAATAAAATTATTTCTAACTCTACTTATGTAAGTTTTGTTACCCTGGGATCAATTATGTATCAATTCATTACTACAGATGTGATGGGTGCAAAAGGTTCAGGGTTTAATGAGACCGCGATAATAGGGTTTAAGGTGTTTGACAATATTGGGCAGAGATTCCCCAAAAATCAGAGGGTTGACTTTACTCTTAGTAATGCCCCGGGAGGATTAATAATTATTCCACCTTATGCATACACAGATGATAGTGGAATGGTCTATGCAACGGTAAAGGCAGGGACAGTTGCTACAACCTTCACAGTGACAGCTACATCGTCGTTACCTGGTGTTACTGTTAGAGGTGTCTCACCTGCCATAGCTGTGATAGGAGCTAAACCCTCTGCTAGGTATATGAATTTTACTTGCGAGAAAAAAGTAGTAGCTACATTGGGTTCTTCACCAAAGGAAATACCTTGTACAGTTTCATTAGGAGATAGGTATACTAATAAGGTTGAAAAGGCTACAACTGTTCATTTCAGGACAGAGGCTGGCCTTATGACCTCACAGGCCTTAACATACGATAGAGCCACAGCTCAAGCTAAATACCCCAACGATTGGGAGTCCTATTTGGGAACTGCTGAAGCCAGATTGAGAACATCAGAACCGTATCCCTATGATGTTGCACCAATCTCCGGAGAGCCTTATAATGGAACTTATAATCCAAGAGATACCATAGTGTCCATTATTTCAGTTACGACTGGTGAGGAAGAGTTTTACGATAACGACGGTAATGGTGAATTTACAGGGTCCGAAATGTGGAGAGAGAGTATCTTTCAAGGACAACCACAAAAGTTCGATCCAGGCATAGACAAGAAATGTAGAAGGATTGACATTGCCTCCTATGATCCTCCTGTCTGTAATAATTGGTTGAATACTGTTGGAGGAGATACAATATCAGTTAGTGAACCTTTTATAGATTTGGCAGAACCTTTCTTCGACGCAGATGATGATAACACAAAAAACCTGCCTATAGAACAATTCTTTGATACCAACGGTGATGGTATCTGGAATGCAGGTAACAACAGGTGGGATTCAAATACCAATATTTATAAAGAAACTATTATGGCGTGGTCTGACAGTGTGGACCAGGTAGCAAATCCATTCCCCTCTACTGGTCAATGTTCAGGAAACGTGCCTGTTACACCAGGAATAAATCTTATATGTCCAAATACTGCTTTTACGATGGGTAATGGACAGACCATGAGGTTTAACTTTAAGGTATGTGACTCACACTTTGTAAATCAGGCGGGTGCCATACTTAAATTCGAGACCGCAAAGCCGATTTCAGATAAAGTTCCTCCACCACCAGTTATTAGCGGACCCTCAGAATTTGTAATACCAGAGAAACCCCCATATAAGCTCGTGTTTACATATTCGTCTCCTACTCAAGTTACTGTATGCCAGACAGATCCAAATGATTCTAACTACAGAATATGTTATATAAACACAGTTGTTAAGTTAAATAAAACACTACAATTATTCTCTGATTATTGTTATAGTGATTATGTAACGCTGCAAGCGCCTTTGCTCGACCAAGGTACTGGAACAATACAGACTTTCTTGAAGGCAACAATTAGTGACAAGGTCCTCTGGTACATTACTGGCACTGTTACATATTAAGAGGTGGTTAATATGTTTAAGACCTTCTTTCCTATTGGAAGTGTAAAGTCCATAGTTATACTAGTGATTTGTATATGGGTAATCTCTTGTGGAGGAGTTTCTCCTCCACAAGGGGGTTCAGGCGAACTTAAGATTAATTGGAAATTCCCTAATAATATAAGTTGTGCTGATGCAGGCGTGGTAGTGATTGGTCTTGAGGTCTATGACAAAGGCGGAAGTTTAGAGTACGAAAACAACTTTTCTTGTGATTATATGGGAGTTACGATAACAAATTTTATACCAGATACTTACGATGTGGTCTTAATGGGGTATGGTACTAACGGAGAGATTAGATACTCAGGGTCATCTAGTGTGGACGTAAATGGTAGAGTTGTATTAATTGAGCTAGAATATGTGTTATCTGATATAACTTTTTCTTGGGCGTTTGAATCCCCGTCGAATACAGACTGTGTTCAGGCTGGAGTCTCAAAAATAGGAATAAAAATTATAAACGCTGATGGAACAATCGAGTTTGATGAGGTGGTGAAGTGCTCTGATAAAGGAGGCACAATAACTGCATTTGCGCCAAAGAAAAGATATTTAATTCAATTAACTGGATATGATGTAGCTGGAGTTGCATTATACTTTGCCGAGGTAGAGAAAACACTAAATTTTGGTGAAAATAACCTTGGTGTAATTGTCTTAAAGAGGGTATATACCAAGGCAATTTTTAGCGTAGGTTGGACGTTTGCTCCTGATAATAAGAATTGCAATGAAGTGGGCGTTGTAAATGTTAGATTGATCTTCTCTGCACCCTCAGGTGGGGCGGTCTTTTTGGACAAAACAATATCTTGCGTTCCCCAGCAATATATGAACCAAGATCTGAGTGAGGGCGTATATAGTTTTATAATGTATGGAATCGATATAGGAGGCAATATTACTTATAGTAGTTCACAAAGAAATGTAGAACTCAGAAAAGGAAATAATGATCTTGGAATAATTGTTCTTAATAAGAGAGAATAGAGCAACTACATCCATTTTCTTCTCTATAAATATCGCAAACACCCTCAATATCGTCCTGGGATAAAATTCTCTTCTTGATCTCCCCCGCTTTTGCAGTAGGATACATAACGCTATGTGGATCATAATTGTGGTCAAGTCCTATCATATGTCCAATTTCGTGTGTCATAGTATTTTGTATATCCGTGTATGTTGATGGAAGTGTCTCTACGACATCAAATCTGTAATAAACCCCATTTAACTCTATATCTGCATCATATATTTCGCCAGTCTTGTCATCATATGTTATGGTTGTGAGCGCAACTCCATTTGGCTCGTATGGCCAATCTTTGTAATACCACACAATAATATTTTTATTGGCCTTGATATCCAATGAATTAAATGAACCCTTAGCTTCTTCCGTATCTTCACTTCTTTCGAATCTAAGAGAGGTACACTTTGGAGATTCCCATGTGTTAAACGATCTTACAATTGCCTCTTTACACTTTTCCGCATCAATCGGCTTATAACAAAATTTGTTTATGTGGTATTTTATAGGTAACTTTTCCCATTTTAAGGGCTTTCCAGAGATTTCAGCTTTTTCTCTTTCGTATGAATAAAGTAGTTGAGCTGTAATAATTATAAAAATTATGATCTTACCATTTTTCATAGAGCGCAATCTCTTCGTCTAATGGAAAAAGTATTATGTCTTTTATGCTTTCCAAGTTTAAAAGCACAACAAATAATCTATCAAGTCCAACTGCATTTCCAGAACACTCAGGGACTTTTTTCAGTGCCTCGACAAATACTTTATCATAACCCATCGATATCCCTTTTGAACTAAGATCGTTTAACATTCTTTTTGCCTGCTCTTCCGAATCTATAAGTTCTGAGAATCCATTACATATCTCTATCTGATTTATATAGAGCTCATACCTTTCTGCTATCCTTATACCTTTCTTATTTGTTATCTTAGCCATGGAGCACATCGAAGGGGGGTAATCATATAAAAATATAGGGCGGTTAATACCTAGAAATGGTTCAATATAAGTGAAAAAGAATTTGAAAAATATATCATCAAAACTGTCATTTTCACTTATGTTAATCTTCCCTTTTAGTTTTGACTTTAACTCTTCCCTGTCTTCTAAAGAATCGAGCCTCAGTCCATGATCAATTAGAAGCTCTCTTATAGTAATTCTATCAAAAGGTTTGGAAAAATCTATAACCTCATTATTTTTATTTCTTACTGTTAAATTATGAGAGAAAACTAGATGCTTAATCAGCTCTTCCGTGGTATTCATCGTGTGATTGTAGTCTTTCCCCACTTCGTAAAATTCAAGTCCCAAAAACTCTGGATTATGTATTTTGCCGTATTCATCATTCCTAAAAAATTTACATATTTGATATATATTTCCATATCCCTCTGCCAAAAGCCTCTTCATATATATTTCAGGAGAGGTAATGAGTGTAGAATTAATAGTTCTACCGTTGTGTTCGAGTATTACCTTTATGCCTTTGATATTAGGATTGCTTTCTTCAAATAAATATATTGAGGGGGTCTCAACTCTCAGGAATCCCTTTTCTCTGAAAAAATGCTCTACAGTATCTATTAAGTCCCCTCTCTGTTTTAGTAACTTTTTAGGTACCTTCATCAAGTTTTGAGTAAAAATCTATTGGCTTTTCTTCTGTTCTTCTTTCCTATTTTTTCCATATTTCCTCATAAATCTGTCCACCCTCCCAGCAGTGTCTATTATCTTTTGCTTCCCAGTAAAAAACGGATGACAGTTTGAACAGATTTCGACAGAGAAGTCTTTTCTCGTAGATCTCGTCTTGATTACATTACCACAAGCACAAGTAATCGTACAATCGTAGTATTCTGGATGAATCTTCTCTTTCATCTCTAGTGACCTCCAGCTCATAAAAGAGCTATAGTTTTTAAATCAGAAGTTTTGTAAAGTCAATAATTTTTATATTTAGTATTCCTAAAGTCAATCACATCTTTTTACTAATTTAAAATGACATATACCTCATACCTTTTCTCCATGGGTGATTTAATGCTGGTTTGTATCCCTTCTTTCTCTCCTTTTTCTCTAAAACTTCTGTAGTTCTAAATCCTAAGAAATCCTCTTCTCTTTCTGTTCTTGCCTCATATTCATCTTTATCAGCAGTCTCTACATAGGATAATTTCTTACCTTCCCATAAAATCTCTATCCTTCCATCCAAAAGTTCGCATATCTCTACCCACCTCCCACAGAAACTACTTATCCCGTTAACTGGAAGTATTTGATAAATCCTTCCACAGAATCTAACGGTATTGTCCTTATTCACCTTTCTTGCATGTTTTATTGAAAAGATAAGGTCAAGGTCTTTATTCCCTCGTATAGCCCCATAAAGGCTTTCTACCTTATGAGTATATCTCCTGTTGCACCAAGGAAGAAATTTCTCATCAAGAAATTTATTAGCCTCTGTATAATTATCTATACCCAACAGTCTCATCTCTTTTATTAACCTGTCCTGAAAAAATCTGAATCTCCTCTCAATCCTTCCC
>JAOAFA010000068.1 GCA_026416535.1 Deltaproteobacteria bacterium | reverse complement strand
CTTTGCGGCGGCGATTTCAATAAGGTATTCAATTATCCTCTCCTTCATCTCTTTTGCAGCGGCATTTGTAAATGTAACTGCGATAAGGTCAGATGAGCCTTTTTCAAATATATGTTTTAATTCCTCTTTTGTAATTGTGTGTGTCTTTCCTGTGCCAGCTGATGCAGAATATACAACGAAGTTGCTACTTTTTCCATATCTACTCATTATTTCTTCGTAATTCATGCTAATATCCTATGTTATTTGATTTTGATCCATCCTTTCTGCGCAGCCTTTTTAACAAGAGATATTGCGTCATGGACATCAAGTTTTCGCATAATATTCGAACGGTGGACGTCAACTGTCTTAGCGGAGATATTCAATACCGAGGCAATTTCCTTGTTGCTCTTGCCATCAGCGATCAAACTCAATATATCTTTTTCTCTGGGGGTAAGTATATCATCGCTCTCATCAAGGGTTTTATCCTTGAGTTTCTGCAAGACATTCTTAATCGTATCTTCGCCGAATCTCTTATCAATATAGATTTGATGTTTGTATACTACATCTATAGCACTTATCATCTCCTCTACAGTTCCTTCTTTTATAAGATAGCCCTTCGCCCCAGCTCTTAATGCTGAAACCAGATATTCTTTGTCATTATACATAGTAAGGATTAGTACTGCTATTCTTGGGTCTAATTGAACGATCATTTTGGTGAGAGCTATGCCGTTTATATCCGGTAGTGAGATATCCATGATGATGATATCAGGGCTACATTTTTTGGCAAGATGCATAATCTCTTCACCAGTAGATGCCTCTCCCAGGATCTCGATATCACTTTGTTTGGAAAGGAGCATCTTTAGTCCTTCCCTGAGTATCCCATGGTCATCGCAGATGAGTACCCTTTTCTTTAACATTTGTTAATCTCCAATAATATAGTAGTTCCTGTCTCTTTTGAAGAAGTTATCTTGAGAGTGCCACCTATAGATATGGCACGTTCCTTCATCCCTATTATCCCTATACCCTTTTTGAGCTCTTCATCCGAAGGGATACCTATCCCATTATCATTGATCTCCATAAAGAATGAACGCTCATTTTCATAAAGAAACAGATTAGCTTCTGTAGCATTGGAATGTTTCAAGATATTCGTAAGAGCTTCTTGGGCTATTCTAAATATCTGTACTTGAACAGGGTATGGAAATTTAATACCGGATGGCAAATTGGTTCCTAAGCTTATTTTAATATTGGGGTTCTTCAATTGATCTATTAACCATCTCAGGGCTGAAATAAGACCCATTTCCTCGAGAGTAGGGGGTCTTAGTTCATATGAAATCTTTCTAATATCTTCCTGTATTTGGTTTATTATTTCCTGAGCCTTATTTAGTATAGGGTTTTTCGAAAGTCTATCATCTTGAGAAAGCATAGATATGTTTAAGTTTAGGGTATAGATAAGCTGACCAAGTGAGTCATGAATCTCTTTCGCGATTCTCTTCTTTTCATCCTCTTGGGCACTGATGAGCTTCTTAGAGAGTCTTGATAGTTCTTGTTCTCTTATTGTGAGTTCATTTCTAAAGTCGTAATTGTTTATTAGTGATTCAATGAAGACCGTTAGAGATGTCCAGAGGGATAAATCTTCGCTTGAGTATGTCAATTTTTTGCCAATAGAGAAACAAGAAATAAATCCTATTTTTGACTCTTTCTCTCTAATTGCTGTAATAAAAAGCGACCTAATATCACAATGAGCCATATTTTCCTTTATAGGTAGAGGAATCTCATCAGATTCCGAGATATCTTCGATGAAGAGAAAATTTTTACTCGTAAGCATAGGTTTTGATAGTTCTAAAATTGTTGCCTCACTGAGATCTCCGTGACAATTTTTGAGAAAAGATTTATCCCGCAAATAATGGTAAACACCGGGTTTATTGTTTCTTTGATATACAATTGTCAGTCCATCAAAACCTGTAATCCTAAAGATATCATCACTTGCCTCTTTCATCAATTCGTCAAATCTTAAATTTTGAAAGTACATCAATCCAATTTTATAAATTAGGTTAAGAGTTTCGTTTTGTTTTATGACTCTTTCTTTGATCTTTTCTGAGGCTCTGAACAACATGGCATTTTGGATAGATATTCCTATCTGATGTGCCAGTGTCTCTAGGATAGATACCTGATCAAAGAATAGATTATAAGATTCTTTTCTCCCAAATATGACAAATCCAAATATTTCTCCTTTTACTACAATAGGGACTGCAACGAGTGAGGATACATTAAATATTTTAAGTAACTCAGCCTCCTTCTCTGTCACTTCATTGATAGCACGTTCTCCAATGAGGATAGTCTTAAATTTGTCTTTGGCCCATGTAATAATTCTACCACTATTGAGTATATTTTCTATTTCATTTATAAAAGACCTGTCTATTGGTACTGTAGAATAATAGGATATTATTCTTAATAGTTTTGTATTATCTGGCAATAATATAAAACCGACAGGAAAGTCAAATATCTTACAACTCTCAGTTACTGTTGTCTTGGCAATATCCTCCAAATTAAAAGAGCTACTTGTCAGTTGGTGTATTTTAACCAAACAACTTAATTCTCTGTTTCTTCTGTTTAGCTCTTCATATGCTTCAGCTCTTTTAGTAATATCCGCAATTGTTATTATAAAGAAATCCGTTGCTGGTTGTCGAGATATGTTCACTTCATATTTTCTTCGGTTATCTCCCAATGATGCCCAAAATGTAAAAGGATATGGAACACCGGCATATCCTTCATCAGCAAGCTGTATGACTTTAATAATAGGGTCCTTATAGCCTTTTTCTGGAATTTCATTGATATTTTTGATTTTGTGTTTCCCAAAGAGGTTGTCAAAGAGATGGTTATATGTAAGGATGTTGCCTGTTCGATCACATATGCAGATAGCTACACCAATGTTTTCAAACAACGCTTTATAGTTGAAATCTTCCATTAATAAGCGTTTCTATCAAGTCAATAAAACAAATATATGCTCAAAACGGTATGTCATCGTCATCAATAGGCATATCGTTAATATCTTCAATTGGAGATTCTTTTTCCTCCATTTGAGGAATAGTTTTTGGTAATTCTTGACCTTGAGGAGCGGGGCCTAAGAATACAACTTGTGAAGCTATAATCTCTGTTTTATATCTTTTTTGCCCACTTTTATCTGTGTATGAACGAGTAGCAAGCCTGCCCTCTACATATATTTGCCTTCCTGTGGTCAGATAGTCCTTGCATATTTCTGCAAGTTTGCCCCATACCACAATTGAGTGCCATTCGGTTCTCTCAGTTCTTTGCCCATCCTTACCTGTCCAGACTTCTTGAGTGGCTAATGAAAAATTTACGACAGGTTTTCTATCCTGTGTATATCTTAGCTCTGGATCTCGTCCCAGGTTTCCGACTAGGATAACCTTATTTACACTTCCCATTTCACTCCTCCTTTAAAACCCATAATTATATCCGATTGTTATGATTACGCCACCACTTTTAATATTTTTAGCAAATCCACTTTCTTCTCCCATGTTGTCAGATATAGTATGAAGATACTTTAAGCCCATTCCAACTGCTCCATATTTTAAGATGTAGCTCAATTCTGCCGATGTGTTCATTTGAAAAGAGTTTATGGTGTCACTTCTTTTAGGTGTATTATTCCTTCTTATGTCAATATCGACAGCGTTTATTCCAGAGCCTAATTTAAATTTTGCAATAATATTTTTGAGCTGATATTTATATCCAATAAATCCAGAAATTGGTACCCCATGTAAATGAAATTTTAGTATATCATTACCAATATTTGGATCATTTACTATATAATCTCTATTTATGTTATATGATGCGATTGAACCCCCAATGGAAAAACCTTTATATATATTGAGCGAAGAGCTAAATTCGCCATAGCCTCCCGGATTTCCATATTCCAGCGGAAGAATTGCTCCGACCTCAATCGAAAGTATCACAATTTCACCAAAACTTTTTTTCTTTTGCTCTACCATCTCTTTTTTATGTGTCTGCATTTTATCTGCTGTGGTCATTGTAGGAGAAATTGATTGCGGAGTTGCTTTTGTTGATGTTTCCTCTTTTGGCAGGGCCCCTTTGGGAAAAGTTTCTTGAGGTTTGGTTTGATCGCTCGGTTTTTTTATCTCTGTGATTTCTTTTTTCGTCTCCGGTGAAGGTACCAATGGTTCAAGAGGTGGTATTATAGGAGGTATAAATTCCTTTTCTTCCTTCTTTACTTTATCAACCGTATCTGTCATGGCTAATGTCTGTTTCTCTTCAGAAAGCTTTTCTATTCTTATTAGGACTCCCTTAATTGCTGACTTTGAAACTGTGACTTTCAAAGAGTGTTCTCCCTCAGGAATATCTAACTCGTGGCTATTTTCTGCTCCGGCATTAAACATTGTTGCGTCTTTTATGATAGCTGTTCCATCTCTATCATTTAGCATTATCTCTTTAATCTTTTCTGTATTCAAAATTATTGTCACTGTGACTGGGAGTTTAGTTAATGGATTTTTTCGATCTACGACTTTTCTTAAAAATATCTTGAATTTAGAAGGACCTTTCACTTTTATTTCCAGAGGTGGGTCTGAAAACAATGAATAATATTTTTCGACTTTCCCTGAGATCTCTACATCTTTTTGATTCAACTTGAGAAGAACGTCCTCGGCATATAGATTAAGACTAAAACTACTTATCAAGATCATAATTAAGATCTGCAAAAGAGACATAAGAAACCTCTCTAACTCAAATTTGCAGGTAGATAGTAACTTAACGAGAGTAAAAAAGCAAGGTAAAATGGAGATCTTAAATTTATCTGAGCCTTCTTATTGTGTTTTGGTATACAAAAAGTAATTACTTATTTTGTTCCCAAAAGATAAGTTGTGTTAGAATTCAGGTGTATCATAATTTA
>JAOAFA010000065.1 GCA_026416535.1 Deltaproteobacteria bacterium | reverse complement strand
TGGGGTTGGATATCTGCCAAGATTCTTTTATGAACAATGGAAAGATTACACTAAAAGACAGATAGAATCCTACCGTCTTGCAGAGATGGCTTTTGGAAATGCAGGATTTATGCAGGACCCATTTATTACTTATCCTTCTGATACAGAGATACGAAGGGATTATTGCTTTTTAAAACATATTCAGAAGTGGATTTTTTCATCGAATGTGTTATCCATCGAGTATTTTGTTGACGAAGGCCTTGCAGAACTCTCACATGCACTAAAACTTGTCTTGCCTG
Organism: Deltaproteobacteria bacterium; assembly: GCA_026416535.1. Lineage (GTDB taxonomy): Bacteria > Myxococcota > SpSt-1050 > SpSt-1050 > SpSt-1050 > SpSt-1050. The sequence continues at coordinate 29,124 of JAOAFA010000065.1, read as the reverse complement.
ATACAACATTTGACAATGTAACTAAAGTCCTACGTGAGAGACTTACCCGTTTGAGGATCAAATATGACAATGGACTAACCTTGTACATAAACTATTCGGGTTCAGAGTGGTATATTTTATATGACGGTGTGATCTATAGGCTCCCGCCAAACGGATTTTTTGTAGACGTACCTGGGAAATTTCGGGCTTATTATGCGGCAAAAGGGAGTGAAGAGATAAAAGACTACGTATGCCCTGCTGAAAACATCTGTTCGACCTGTGGAGAACCAATGGATGTAGGTGTCGATTCATCAGAAGATATCCCATCCGACATTGACAATTACAAAGATGCCTCTGATATCGAATTAAAAGACTTGATCCCAATAGACGATAGAGAGTATACAGACGAGCTTTATATCTTAGATATCGCAGTGAATGACGCAGGTATAAAAGATGAATTTGCTTACGAAGATACCCTCTTTTCGGATATACCCGACAATGGCTCAGGTATAGATATTACTCTTGATTATGTTTTGGAAACGTCAGCAGACGAAGAAGACATATTAAAGGATACTTTCTTAGAAGATATCCAATCTGATGGTAGAGAAGATACTGTATATGAGACCACAAAAGATGTCTTGTCGCATACTGCGACTGATACTTATCAAAATGATTTGAATAATACATCAGAAGGTTGTTCATGCAATCTGGTTGGGTATTAGGATGCATCAAGACTGGGGGAACAAGAAAATTAAATATGGGAAAATACTTTAGTCGTTTTTAATAAGGTTATTTGCCTTACACCCAACTTTAATAAATAATCTATTGAAAATTGAGCTTAAAACTTGTATTTTAATATTAATGAGTGTTTTTGAAATTAACACCACCAGACCTCTATTTTTCTTAATATGCCTAACTGTTGCCTGTACCTCAAATGATGTCCTTTACAATACAACCGACTCGACAGCCGACGTTAATTTTAGCATGGATGTTATATCTGAAGATGTCACCTCTGATATACCTACCATAGGTCCATACTCCGAATGTGAATCTGATCAAGAAGGGATTATCTGTATAGGTGTTGCCAAATCAACCATAACCCCGACAAAGTATGAACTGGTAAAAAGAGAATTACTAAGGACACGCTCTTATTGCCCGGAGTTTGATGGACCAGGCAATTGTGGGAGCATAGATATTAATAAGTGGAAAAACCTGTCGAAGAGATGGAAGACTGATTTCTTTTTTGACTGCGGAACAGACAGGGTCTGCCCTGAGGATGAAAATTATACAGGACCTGATGCTGATGGTTCTGAAAAGGATGGAAGGTTCCAGGGGTATTGGATCGCTGGGTTTAGTGCATCTCTACCAATGATGGGGATACATGATGACATAACAGTGAGGGCAATTACACTAAGGCATGGACCCACAACGATAGCTATAATAACCCTCGACTTAATCGGCTTTTTTAAGAGTGATGTTGATAGAATAAGGAGACTACTTGAAGAGAGGGCACCAAATCTTAGAATTGACGACATACTTGTGGTTAGTTCTCATACACACTCAAGTATAGATACTGTGGGCATGTGGGGTCCACAAGACCCCTTCAGTGAGGTACTCTATGAGTCTGGTGCCAGTGAATCTTATGTCAGAGAGGTAATTGGGAAGACAGTAGATACAATTATTTCCGCGGGTATCTCAATGCAGAGGGGAAGAGTAAGAGCCATCACTAAGAGAGTAGGCATAGACCAAATGGCAACTGATTTAAGGGACCCTTTTATAATTGATGATAATATGTCTGTTGTGATGTTCGAGGATTTAAACAAAAATCCTATTGCTACACTTGTCAACTGGGGCTCTCATCCTGAAGGATTAGCTGGGACAAGCAATTTGGTAAGTTCCGATTATGTCCATTTCTTACGTGAGGCTCTTGAAAGAGGGATTTTTGAAGGACCAAGGCAGATACCACCAATAGGGGGAACCGTACTTTTTATCCAGGGCGCTCTGGGAGGTATGATCACAAACCTACATCTAACAGTATATGATGATGATGGGAATAAGATAGAGAGAGAAAATTCCTTTAGGGCTATAAAACAAGTGGGCTACAATTTGGCTAGAAAAGCCTATGAGATCTACAAGGAATCAGAGTATATCAATAACCTGGCGATTTCAGTGAGGAAGATTGAATATAAGATCCCTCTTGAAAATAAATTTTTTTGGATGATGTTTGACCTCGGATGGTTGAGGGACAGACCCAAATGGAAGATAGACCCCACGAAGGAGACATACCTTGATAACGTAGAGATTCAAACTGAGGTTTTGCGAATTAAGATAGGTGAGATAGACATTCAATCCATACCTGGCGAAATTTTCCCAGAACTCTCAGTAGGGGGATACAGAGAACCTTATGAATATTCTTTTGGACACCCTATAATAAAAGAAGATAATATGTATCCACCAGACTTAGCAAACTCCCCCACAGGTCCTTATATCAGAGACATAATGAGAGGGAAGATAAAGATCATAGCAGGTCTGGGGAATGACTTTCTCGGCTATATCCTTCCCGAATATGACTTTAAATTATCTGAGGACTACCCCTATTTCACAGCTGCACCAGGCGAGCACTACGAAGAGACCAGAAGTGTGGGGATACAACATGTTAATATTATGCTTGAAGAGATAAAAAAGCTTTACAAAGATGAGTGAAGAAAGAAGACCAAGCTTCTTTGAATTTGTCTTTAATGTCTTTTTTGTAATAATACTTATTTCAATATTGTTTGCAATATTCCCAAAAGCATCTCCGGCCGTCATAGCTTTAGGTATCGTTCACTTAATACGCATGTACAGGGCTATGAAGGGTAAGGGAAAGGAATAATGCTCACCCACGCTAACACATACAAAGGACTTAGTGGAAATCAGAGAAGCGATCAAATCTTACTGAGAAGATATTACTTTGATTTGTCATAAACTGTCTTTAATACTACCTCCTAATTATATTGAAATCTATAAGACACGTTAGAGCGAAGTTTCGATTCTTATCCCTGCTTTAGGAAAAGGTACAAAACACTACATATACAAATAGTGTCAATAGAACAATTAAAGAACCTAATCTAAAAAAGTCATATACCGAAGAAATTGTCAAATAGTTAGAGAGGGATGTGTTTGTAAGAAATACTTATAACACTTGAGAATTCTGTTTTCAAAAATGCCTTCTTACTTTACGGAAAATTCCTTATGAGGCCGTAAAGTTATGAACAGATGATTTTGAATCTGTTTTGGACAGCCTAATTTGGTAGTATTTTTGTGCTACAGGATACATATCCATTTTTAGGAAGATTCCAATCTCTTAGCGGATAATTTTAAAAAGGCCACTTGATAAAGATTTTGTAATGTGTAATTCTTTATTTTCATGCATGGTTTGCATAACAAGCTGAGAAGTAATTAATCTTGCCTTTCCAATTAGGTCTTTCGCCGTAGCAAAAACTTTAGAAAGGAGATAATAAGGCAGTTGTGAGTGCAATTTCTATTTTTTAAACAGTGGCACCAACTTTATTATAATGCCATCATCTCGAGGGATTGTATATGTTATTTTGGTATTTGAGATTTTGATATCACTACTTACAAAGAATGAGGCATTTTCCCAATCATAGAGATAAGCCTTGTCTATTGAAAACGGGAATGTCAATTCAAAAGTTGTAGCTCTTGCACCCGGGTTAGATCCTACTACATAAATAGATTTATTCTTTTCAAACCATTTTACTATTAGGTGTGCTCTTCCCTTGCCGTCATAACCTAACTCACCCATGAACTTTGTATCATATCCCAAATTCATTTCAGGCGATATAAGAGCTCCTTCATATACTTCAGGATTTGATAATGCTCTGAAAAACGACCTGATTATATCTGCCTCAGGTTTTCTGCAGTAAAAATAACCAAAAAATATTATACCAGTACCTCCGGCAGCAATAGTAGCAGTTATCTCTTTCCTTAAATAGGCCTTTGTTGGAAATTTACCTGCCGCCCAATGACCACTCTTCCCAGAAAAACACTCTTTAAGACCAATATCATCATTAAATGCAAACCCTTGAATCCACGACCAGACGACTGTTCCGAACCTTGGGTCAGCGGCCTTCTCGCCAAGAGAACGAATTCGTGCAGAATAAGTCATATCCCAAGTAGCGGTAAAATAGCTCCTGTGATCAGGATCATCAATTTCGAGCCAGTAATCATAATTCTCCCCTTTCTTGCCTTTTTGACCTGTAATAGGATTTAGCTCTTCATCGAATCTATTCTCGACGTAGGAGTAGCTATTACCTATCATCATTGTAGTAGATTGAGCGAATGCATCTGCCTGTTGAGGTGTTGTGACTTCGTCTGTCCCATCCCCTGTTCCTTTTATTCTCCATGTTGGATGCCAAGAAAACCAAGGCATCTCTTCATAAGGAGGTAATAGTGGTTGCTTCTCTTTAGAATAATCTCCTATCCTCAATCTGAATTGTCTGAATCTCTCTCGCAAATCATTAATAGCCCCTTCTCTATCTTTATCCACATCGGCCTCCCCTCTTCCGTTATAGATGATAGGTATTGCCCTCCATTCTTTAGGGTCCTTATCATTATACTCTTTTAACCACCTACCATAAAGTTTAGGGGATGTGGATAACTTATCTTCTCCACTCCAAACATAGACAAAATTGGCGCCGGCCTCAGCCGCAAGTAAGTTTAGCTCCTCTGCATTGTCATAAAAGCCATGAGCCCTTCCACTTGAATCAACATAACATTGATTCTTACCAGATACACCGTCCCATGGACCATACCAGTGTGCACCATATCCTATCCCAAAAAAGTTTTTAAGCTCGCCTGTTGTCCTATCTCTAACTTTAATAAATATCGGTTCGTCCTTTAACTTTATGTGTTTTTTTGAAAAATATATAGGTTGACCCATATCTTCAGTAGATGCATCTGTGCCCACTCCTGTATCCTGTCCTAAGTCCCAATGTGTTTCTACTCTATCTCCACAACAAGTGATTAGAATTAAAAAACTGATCGAAATAACTATCTTCCACATGATTTACAGATAATTAATACATCGTGTTTGCCCTAATTTCAAGTAAAAATGATACTCAGTTTCACATTTTTTAAGACCTCCTGGCTCAATTAATGTTTAATCATTAAGAGCGATCTCATGGTATCATAATCTCCTTTAGACCCTTGCCCCCAAATGGTAGGGGTTTTTTCAAGTAGCGTTTTTTGAAAATCTACCAGTATAATTACTTGATATAATAACATTACCTACTTTCCTTCATTATATGGCTAAGGAGATCTGTCTAATCCCAGGATAATACTGGGAGACGTTAGAAGTTAGCCATCTATATTACCTAAATGGAGATTATTTATGAATACTCTTTTATAAAATAAAAGTAGAGAAATTTAATGAATGGTCAACCTACTTAGTAATGTTGAGAACAGGCTCTTAAAGCCTTTGTGGCACAAAGGGTTATATAAAGTAAGATTACTATCAAAAAGGCTTATATAGGAGGTTAAAATTTTGGATTTTACCATCGGGGTTTTTGAGAGAGTGCCAATGGTTCAAATGCAAAGGCTTAGAGATGAATTTTTGTTTGACTTTATTATACTTTTTGATATATAAATAGTTTCCCGAGTGCGGGGTGGTAGTTAAGCTGGTTTATAACGCCGGCCTGTCACGCCGGAGGCCGCGGGTTCGAATCCCGTCCATCCCGCCATTTGATATTCCCTTAAAATTTGCTTTTTGACTTTTTTGATAATTTGTAATCCTTGATAAAGCCGATCAGTAGCTGGATTGTGAGACCATTATGAGTGAGAGTTCAAATAATTGTAGGATATCAAGAAACAGGACAATTAGGCTATCTGCGGAAGAGCTCAATTATTACAAGAAAAGACTGATAAAACTTACTAAACCTACTGATGTGGAAAACATAATCAATAAAACTATCAACCAAGATGTATTTGAAGCCATTGGTTACCTTCCTCCCTCGTTTGTTGATCTGGCCTTTGTCGACCCCCCTTACAATCTAAGCAAAAAATTTAATACAACGACTTTCAAAGAGATGGGGCATGAGGCGTATGAGAAGTGGCTCGAGCTGTGGATACCTAAGATTAGAAGACTCTTAAAACCGCATGCCTCAATCTACATTTGTGGTGATTGGAGAAGCTCAAGCGCCATCTTCAATGTAGCCAAAAAATACTTTAAGATTCACAACCGTATTACTTTTGAGAGGGAGAAGGGAAGAGGTTCAAAAAGGAATTGGAAGAATTGCTCCGAGGATATCTGGTTCTGCTCACTCTCCAACGACTATTATTTTAATGCCGATGCAGTAAAGGTTAAACGAAGGGTAATAGCGCCCTATAGAGACGAAACTGGAAATCCAAAGGATTGGGAGGAGTGTGTGGATGGGAATTATAGAATCACTTATGCATCAAATATATGGACAGATATAACAATCCCATTTTGGTCTATGCCAGAAAATACAGAACACCCTACTCAGAAGCCTGAAAAATTGCTGGCAAAGATTATTCTCGCAAATACCAAGCCCAATGATGTAGTATTCGATCCTTTTTTGGGTTCAGGAACTACATCTGTCGTTGCAAAAAAACTTGGTAGGAGATTTGTGGGAATAGAGGTAGATGAATACTATTGCTGCCTTGCAGAGAAGAGACTTGAGATGGCAGAAAAAGATAAAAGCATACAAGGATACTCAGATGGAGTCTTTTGGGACAGGAACCTCTTTAACGAACAAGCAAGGAAGAGAACAAAAAAGGATACAAATACCGATCTGTTTAATGATATTAAGTGACTTTATTCGGTTTAAAAATAGTTTACTCTAGGCCCAAAATATAAATAAGTAATTTACCTGAGTTTGAGGCTCTTATAACATCTTGTAGGATGTCATATTTAAACATTAAATAAATAATTATGCTACAAAAGATAGCCCCGTTTAGTAGTCCAAATAAGAGCCCGAGTATTTTATTGATGAAACCTAGATAAATAGCTTCAATAAGTTTTGTTGCAATCCATCCGGCAAAGAGTATACATACTACTATAAATATAAAACCTGTGGCAAGGGCAACGAATCCTAATATTGCTGGATTTTTAATAAAGTGTGTAAAGAGTGATGAGAAGAAGCCAGCCACGAATACAGAGCCGATAACGCCAAAAATTATAGCAAATAATCGTGCAATTTCATTTATTATCCCTCGTCTGTAGCCTTTGTATGAGCGAAAGAGTAGAATCAGAATCACTACTATATCAATTATCTGATACGCCTGCATCATCAGTTCCCCAAAAGATTCGCGACTTTAAATCCTCTGGTATGGGTATAGACAATCTTTCAGAACCGGATTGACCTACAAAGTACCAATTAGATTGTTCTTTTAACCAATATTGCGAAATTACCTCTTCTCTAAGAATCGTTTCATTAGTCATAAGATATGAAACTCTTATCTTTACTAGTGCAACACCTTTTTTGTTATCTACGAATATATCCTCAATCTCAAGCTCAGAGATACTGATTCCCTTTTCATGAGATCGTAGGTCCTTAAGGATGAGCGATCTATGTGAAGGATATATAAAATCCGAGGATAAGTCATTTCGCTTCCATCTGTAGGCATTATTAAAATGAAAGAGTGATTCATTGAGCTGCATATTCTTTGGAGGGCACCCCACAAAAGTATTCATGACAAGGATCAATATTAGAGCTATAAAAGTTCTACCCATTATTCTTCAGAAATAATAGGCCAGGTCTACACCAAGAGATACCTGTGGCACAATTACGTATAGACCTGTCCAATTATCTAATTGCCATGATTCTTGGAGGGTGGCATAAACCCCTATAAGATTGATAGGTCTAAATTTTATAGTGGCAAGGAGTATCGTATTTGACTCATAGAAGTCAACTATGTTGCCTATGTCCGTATATGCAATCTTGTGATAAGTAAAATGTGCACTTAAGAAGTAGGGAAGGGGAAGAGATAGATAAAGTAAGAAATTCCCATTCCCAGCTTTGATCGGATTTTGGCTCCCGTCTTTCCCTAAGACACTATATGTAACACCCGTAGAATTTTCAATTGATGAGCCTATTGAGAAATATTTGGAGAGCTCGTATTGAAACTCAAGGTAATAGCCATGCCTCATATCTCCCCTGCGAGATAGTATCTCCTCCCTTTTTGTAGGATAATACCCCTTGCGATAATCATAATCTGAAAATGAGGGCATAAAATACTGATACTTTTGGAATTCATAAAAGGTGTTAAAATAAGTAGGTTCATAATTTGGTTGAAATGTCCTATAGTCAGTTCTCAGTGTTATGAAACTACGGGTCTTTTCTCCAAATGCGAACCTTGAAAGAATTCCACCTGTGAACCCCCATCCACCATCCTTTAATGTAGACCAATCAATATAAGGTTTTATATCTACTTTCTTTGTTCTAACAACTTTTATGTGTGCATCTATCCCCCAGAGATAAAGAAATGTAGAGTCATACTCTAATCTGTTGTGCCTGTTAATATAGGGTTTTCCATTTGGGAATGAAAATTTATAATTGGGGAGGTTTATCCTTTTTAAAGTAACAGGGGCATCTGTATCCGCAGCAAAGGTAAGACCTATTGATAGAGAGGATGCAAGTAGATTGTTGGAAAATGGAGCAAGTGGTCGTACAAAAGGCATGATTCCAAAAACAGGAGGACCAAAGAAATCGGAGATAGTAGATTGAAATCCGAGGTAGTTGTGGTTTACGTCAAATTGTAATCCGAGTTTTTTGTGGTCTATGTCTACGTTGGGGACATATCTTCTCATAATAGTCCCATGACCCAGAGTAGAACTAGAAAGCGTTGTGACATTGATATATAATCTGTCATCCTTTCTTCCATACTTTATGAACCTTATTATTTTTGTAAAGTCAGACGGTTCATCCCAGTCCTTATCTCTCAACTTCCACATCTCATCGGTGCCCGATTGTACATCATATATCTTAAAATTTAGAGGACCCTGAATTGACAATGCAAACTTGGTCCAGAGTAGCTCTATACGAGGTTCAACATGAAGGTAGTGTACTTCGTAGGGGACCTCCGGAAGTCTCAGGTATCCTCCTTTAATTCCGATGTTGCTTTTACTACCTACAATAGAGGCAGCACCAATCGAAGACCTCCCCTCATATATTAGCCCAGATGTATCCCCTCTCCCTTCGTCTTTTTTCTCAACAGATTTTTTACTGCTCATTTCAACATCATCTTTAGGCACTTCCTGCAACACTTCTTGAGTCTGAGGAGCTTGCATAGGAGCTTCCTCATCCTTTTCACCCTTATCAATTCTCGAACCTGAATCCCTGAGCATAGGACTAACCATGGGAGTAGAGATCTGATCTATTGGTGTAGGCGTTCGAGTATCTTGAGGCTCCTTCGCCCATGCCGGAATTCCTTCTATCTGATGTGTTGAGGAATCCGCAGGTGGAGGGGGTTTTTTATTCTGGTGAGTGCCATCACCCTCTGTCAAACCGCTTTCTGTTTTTACCATTTCCTCTGATTGTTCACTATCTCTTGCCCATGCAGGCACCTCTTCTTGTGCAAATAGAGGATAACAACATAGTGAAAAAATAAGGACCGACATTATTCTAATATTCATTTATTATCCTTTCTATTAATTCCCAATTATATCCTTTATAAATCAATGTCCTAATGACTTTTTCTCTTCTTCTCCCGTTTGTTAATTCTCCGTCTCTGAATTTCTTGTTTATGAGAATTTTAGCGTTGTTAACAAAGTCTTCCTCATCAAATATCTCGTAGACCCTATTTCTGATTTCTATTTCATCAAATCCCTTTCTTATTAGAGAAGATACGATCCTCTCCGGTCCATATAATCTCTTTTCAGCAAGGTATTTTATATGGTCTGATAACAACTCATTATCATCTAAGTAATGTGATTCTTCTAAATACATTATAGCCTTATCAATATCCTCAGGACCATAGCCTTTGAGTCTCATCTTTTTTTTGAGTTCATTTGATGAGATTCTTTGCCTTGAGATGATCCTTAAGGCTGCTTCTATGGGCGATTCTTTTTTAATCATCTTTTAAAATTTTCCCTTTTTTGGTGTAAAGGGAGTAGGGATATCATATTCCGCCGGAGAGGAGGTATTTAAGGTTTCTTTCTCGAAATCTGACCATTTTGTGTCATCTGTTGAACTTACCCCCTGCACTCTTAATGCAAAGTCATCTCTATTAGTTGCTTGCCTGAGAGCCTCTTCGTATGTAATCAATTTGTTCTTGTATAAAAACATCAAAGATTGATCGAACGTCTGCATACCCCATGACAAATGACTTTTGGCTATAACTTCTGGGATCTCTTTTGTCCTGTCTTTATCCTCTATCAGCTCTCGTATAAAGGCCGTATTAATCATGATCTCTACTGCCGGGACTCTACCTCTCCCATCTGCACGAGGGACGAGTCTCTGTGATATGACGGCTCTCAATACAGATGCTAATTGAAGTCTGACCTGTTTCTGTTGGTGTGGTGGAAACGAGCCTACAATTCTGTTTATTGACTCGGTTGCATCAAGGGTGTGAAGCGTTGATAGAACTAGGTGGCCTGTTTCAGCTGCCGTAAGGGCTGTCTCAATAGTCTCAAGATCCCTCATCTCACCTACCATGATTACATCAGGGTCTTGTCGGAGCACCGCCCTCATAGCTACCCCAAATGAGACAGTATCACTACCAACCTCCCTTTGGTTGATGATACTTCGCTTGTCCCTAATCAGAAACTCGATTGGGTCTTCAATAGTAACTATATGACAGGTGCGATTGGTATTGATATAATCCACCATAGATGCAAGTGTTGTAGACTTTCCAGAACCTGTGGTCCCCGTCACAAGTATAAGGCCCCTCTCATTTAGTGCTATTTTTTCAAGAACCTTTGGAAGGTTTAGTGATTCAAAGGGCAGTATCTTGAAAGGTATAACCCTCATCACCATCCCTACGGCGCCCCTCTGAGAAAAGACGTTTACCCTGAATCTACCGAGTCCCGGGACCCCATATGCAAAATCTATATCATTCTCCTGCTGAAATTTCTGTCTCTGGTAATCATTCATTATTGAGAAGGCAAGTCTAGAGACCTCTTCCGGAGGGAGTCTCGGGGCATCCTTCAGCGGTAAAAGGTTACCATCTATCCTAAATATTGGTGGCATCCCTGCCTTTAGGTGAATATCAGATGCTCCGCCTTGAATAGCTATCTTTAATATATCATTTATCTCCATGGTGTTATGATAATTAACAAACATTTTCCCTATTTTCAAATAAAATGTGTTAAGATTAGAATGTTATAGCATTTTCTCAAATAGCAAGATTTGAACTTTAATACCGCTACTTTTCTATCTCCACAGTCCTCACGGTTTTAGGTATCTGTATTCTCATTTTGTCAAGGCTTGCTGAGTCGTTGCTCATTACTATTCCCCCTCCCTTCATACACCATATCTTGTCCAATTCCACCCGTCCATCAACTCATTGAAGCATTGTCCGCCTGATTTGCTTTTACACTAAACCGCCTCTTAACCTTATTTAGAAATCTTATAAGGAATCTGTTTGCCTACTCCATATCTCTTATCCCATTTACCCTTAATCTATATTGTAGCCTCATGAATAACCTATCTAATCTATCCTCAGCCTTTTTAGAGCACCCTACTTTTCCCATAAATACCTCTAACTTTTTTATAACCCCCAAACTAACTAATAGTCTTCCTCTCCAATCCCCTCAACCTAATATCGAGACAGGAGGATTTTAGGTTAAAAAAACAAAAAAATATGAACTACCTGGGATTGAGAGAATATTGTAACATCTTGTGTCTGCAGAAACACATTATCCAATTTTTCATGTTTTATGTAACTTCTTAAGACATGAATAAAACTCTACATAGGTAAAGCCAGGTTAATAATGATGTAGTACAAACAAAGTGGTGTACCTTTATTACTCTTATAAGCGAAAACTGTATTAGATTCTGATTTGAAATTTAATTCGTTGTGTGGTATAGATCCAAAAAAGGTTTTAGTATGCCAGAAGATTTAACAAAAGGATTAATAGATACAAAGCTAAGAGAGGATGATAGGCGGATACCTCTAGTTGAAGAGATATTTCAAAGTATTGTAAAATCCATAAAAACCATAACAATATATAAACATAACAAAGATAGATTTGGTGAATTTGTAGAGCCTGCATTCAAATTACTCGAGAAGTTTCTTAAGCAGAATGGGGCCTTGGTTATTAAAGTAGAGCCTTATTCATTTAAATTTATGAATGCAGAGGTATATAAAGATACAGATCAGTATAGTAATATATCTTATAGGTTTTTCAGAGATGGGGTGAGGAGAATCACCTTCAAAGAAGGACTCTCACTAAATGAGTTTTTGCAGTTTGTGTTGATTGTCTCTGGTCAATCGCATATCTCTAAGCAAGCTGAAGATACTGTTTCGCAGCTGTGGCTTGCTAATCTAGAAAATATAGAGCTTACTGTTATTGAAGGTGGCGTAACTTTTGTAGATTCAGAAGGGAAGGAAAATGAGACGGAGAAGATCGAATTAGATAAGATAGTAAATTTTTTAGAGAAAAAATTATCTTCATACACCAATGAAGTTGTAGGGTTTGCAAGGATAACCGCTGCTGATATTGGGATGGAACTGGAGTCTATTCAACAGATTAAGGGGTTGCACAAAAAACCTGAACTCATAGATGCCTCAACAAGACAGATTATTCAAAAGTTTTTTGTTGCTGAAGATGAGTTTGGTAAAATCAATAGAGTAAAGAGAATTTTATTGGCCATTCTTAAATCTAATATAGATGATGTCGAATTACAAGATGTACTAGAAAACTATACCCTAATATTTGATTATATTCTGCTTCTCGATGATATTTCAAAAGTTGCAGAATTTATAGCCGAGATCGAAAAAGAATTGCAAAGTGTAGCCTTGTCCTTCGAAGGCAGAGAAAGGATTTCACAGCTCAAACAGAAGATTGTCCAGGAGATAAACACGGATTTAAGATTAGAAAGATTGTTCCAAATCTTAAAAGTTAAGAAGATATGTGATGTAAATTCACTAAAAACGGTAGTGGGCTATCTCAATGGGAACTCGCTTTCCAAGATACCATCTTTTATTGAACAGATTGATATTCAAGAAAATGTGGCTCTTCTCATTGATGCACTGAAACAATCAGCCTCTGACTATGTTGACTTATGGACAAATCTTCTCAAGTCAAAGAAGATAAATCTCGTGATACTAGCCCTTGACGTTATAAAATCTCTAAGCTTTGAAGGAAAAGTTGAAGCTGTGCTACCACTTTTAGATTCTCATGTCCCTCAAATCTCTCTAAAGGCTCTAGAGATAATAGCAGCTGAGGATTCAGATGCATCTGAAAAAGGGATATTGGGTTATTTGGAGAGATACAAAGATTTGGCAAAGGAGAATATTCTAAAAGTTATAAATCTTGTAAACGAAGACCTACAGGCTAACATAATATTGAGAATGTTACTCGATGAGGACCTAAAAATAGATGATTCCCAGAGATTCATACTGTACACTAAGATGGCAGATATTATTAAACTTCCACAGGTGGAATCCTACTTTGATGCCGTCTTCAATGAGAGAGGTTCAATCTTTACAAAGGGGAAGATAGAAGAGAAGAAGAGATTAGTAATAAAGGCTTTTGTGGCATCTCCATCACTAATTGTTTATCAGTATCTCATAAAGCATGCTACAAACAACAATTGTAGTGATCAGATAAGAAAAGAAATACTCATGGCAGCAGAGACTATTAAAAAGAGGTTACAAGGGAAATAAACAATGTCAGACTATATCGATCCGAAACAATTTCATGGTGAGGGAGCTAAAAGGGTAGAAGAGAAGCATAGAGAGGTCGATGTCAAACTCCAGCAATATGGTAAGCAGCTTCTAACACTTCTATATATGCTTATTAGGACGGTAAAGATTCATGATCCTGATAATGCAATATTTGAGAAGCCTTTGATGCAGATGAGGGATGTAATAAATTCTATAATAAATAAAGATGGTGTTCTTAATCTCATCCTTGGTGAAAATGTTGTCTACCTTAATAGTGGTTTTATAAAACTTGATATTTCTACCATAGAAAATCTTAAATATGTTTCTGAGGAGATGAAGGCGAGAGACCTAGGAGGATTTGTTGTTGAAAAACCTGTGACAATAGAGGAACTCAAGAATTTTATTTTTATCTTTTCAAAAAACTTGAAAGAAGAGATAGGAGAAGAGGGTTCTCAATCAAGAAGACTTGTATCTATCAAGATGTCGAAATACAAAAAGATCAAAGAACTACTTTCCGGGATGGAGATTGATAGTGCTGATAACATAAAGATAGACAGAAAGAAATATAGTATGGTCGTCTATGCAAGGTCTATACAATTTGTAAAAAGTTACATAGATTATCTACGCGGTGTTGGCAATTATGTTCAACTCAATCAGGGTATTAGGATGGTTAGGGATTTGGTGGAGCTTTATAAGACTGATTCACAAAATTTTATAGGGGTTTCCACGATTAGAAGTGAGGAGGACTATTTATATTATCACTCAGTAAATACCGCCATGATGAACATTATAATAGGGCTGGAATTGGGTCTGAATAAAGAGCAGCTTACTGATTGTGCGATGCTGGGCTTTATCCATGATATTGGTAAGATAAAGGTTAGCGAGAATATTCTTAATAAAAAAGGGCCACTAACTCCAGCAGAAAGACAGGAAGTGGCAAAGATCCCACTATATACTATAAAACTTCTTTTGCATTCCAGAACGCTTGATAAAAACCTGATAGATAGGATAATAGCGATCTCCGAATATAATATAGATTTCGCTAAGAGTTTAAAAAATCCAGATGAGGTATACAAAAATCCATGTAAAATCGTAAAATCACCGATAGGAATATATAGCCGAATTTTATCAATATCCCATGTGTACGATGCCCTTACAAGCGACAGACCTTGGCGCAGTGCATTTAGTGTACAAGATGCCCTAAAAACTATGGTTGTTGATATGAAAACAAAATTTGACCCTTTTATACTGGGTATCTTCATTAGGCTTATGAGATATTATGTGGTGAGGAATTTGAGCGGAGTAGATATATCTATTACTTAGTTTTCCTACTTGAGCACAAGAATACTATATATTTTTCGCCCAATGAAATGGTATGACACTCTTTGTAAAGATAATCTAGAATATCTTTGTTGGGCAACTTTTTGTCATAGATAAAGCCAAATTTTTCATAATCTAGTCTCATTAGCCTCTCAAGTGATCTCTTTTCCCATCCCTCTGATATATCAATCGTCCTTGTAAGGGATGTAATAGACAGGTTACTAAATGATTCCTTCAAAATCATTTTCCCATCATCAGATACCTCAAAATCCTTTTTTATTAATGTCTCAAAGGGCCTTTCAAAAAAATAATATCCAAGAACTGTCTTATTGTACTCTATATCAATAACTATGTTTTTTATCCCCAAAGACTTCACTCGCTCTACTACCATTTTCGGATTGTTCCTTAGATGAAAACCTTGAACATAGATTGTCTCAAACCTACTTCTCAAAGTATAGAAAAATGCAAATAGCGAAAATAAAAGTATTAATAAAGTAGACAACCTGTTAGGCAACGATACTGTCTCATTTTTTTGGTAAGAGATAAGTAGTATAAAAGAGATGGGTAAGAATATAAAATAATACGGCATCATCCTAAAAATTATCGATAAAGGCATAAACAGCATGTTAGCTACAAAGGTTAAGAGAAATAGTAAGTGTAAGTTATTCTTTTTATAATTCAGGATAAAGTGAATAACAAGCAGGAGTAGAATTGAAACTGTAAATTCACCTGCAAACAGCACAGATAAGGTATTGCCGACAAAGTTAGAGAGTGTAGTTTTGCCCCAGAGAATATGTGGGAATTCTTCCGCAATACCCTTTATAAACAACTCTCTTCTTAATGATGTTAGTATTTTATAAATGTATGGAAGGACAAACAATAAGCCAGTAACAATGTACCAGACAAAATCTTTCAATCTCTTGGTTAGCAGTATGTAGAGCAGTATAGAGAACAGATTGAAGTATGCGGCATAAGAAGATAAACAAGATAACACTGTGAAAAGTGCAAATAAGATTTTATATATTCTCTTGTCTGAGTTTTCAGATTTAATCAAGAAATGGAGTGATAGAAGAGAGTTTAGGACGTATAGG
Source organism: Deltaproteobacteria bacterium (assembly GCA_026416535.1). Taxonomy (GTDB): domain Bacteria; phylum Myxococcota; class SpSt-1050; order SpSt-1050; family SpSt-1050; genus SpSt-1050. Next base: position 12,886 of record JAOAFA010000065.1, on the reverse strand, counting down.
CTTATGTCCGTTATCTCACGAGATCTGTAAATATATTCTGGATGTAAGGCTAGTAGCAACATAGCCATGAGGGAATTAAATTTACTACTACTTCTTACCAATAAGCCAATGACTGTTACCGATAACACAGATAAAAAGGCACTGAACATCCTGGCGGCATATTCTGGCTCCTTCGAAAGGAGTATAAATGGCTTTACTAATGCAAAGTATAACCCGGGATGCCGTGGGTCATTGGATATAAATAGATTATATATCCAGCTGTCATAAGAATACAAAAGTCTTAATGCACTTCCCTCTTCTACCAATGGTAGATGTAAATTTCGGAATCTCAAGTTAGCAGATAGGAGGACTATCAGGATAAACAACAGATAATATATTTTTCCTATGTAAATCTCCAATTTGTCTATCTTCTCAGATGTTATCCTTGAGGTCTTCTTGTTTATCGATAATATTGCAATGAGAACCCACAAAATGAGCAATAGATAAATTACTCTTAAATCAGTAAATTTTATCTGTAGATCTGCCCTTGAGTAATCATAAGTTGCTTCGAAAATATCCTTTGAATCATTTTTCACTATTGTTTCTATTATTGAATCTATGTTTAAATCAGGTGGTTTTTCTACAACATAAATACCAAAATTCCTTGTGACGGCTACAGGGTTAATAACATTTGATCTCTTTTCTAAAATAACATAAAAGCAATCTCTACTGCAAAATTCATATCTGACATTGTCTTTTGAGATCCATATGTTCTTGAGTTTATAGCTCCCTATCCCTGTATCGTAGGGTTTTATTATTGATATAAAATAATCTTCTCTCCCTGGGGGTATAATCTGCTCAGCCTTTACCATGTTGACTGGAACAAGTAATAGCAAGATCCACAATAATAATTGTATCATTTATACTTCATTAATTTTGTTTCTTAACTGATTGAAGAATCTCTTTATAAGGTTTAAGGATTCCTCTCTTAGGACGCCAGCTCTTACCAAGATCCTGTGGTTTAACTTGTTATCCGATACAAGGTTGTAGGCGCTCCCGCAGGCCCCGTATTTCATATCTTCTAAGGCATAAACAATATGCGATATCCTCTCATTTACTAATGCAGCAGCACACATAGGACAGGGTTCAAGGGTAGTGTAAATTGTGCAATTTGAAAGGTACATTTTCTTCCTGATTTTATGAGCATTTAAGATAGCCACTATCTCTGCATGTAAGATAGGGACTTTTGTAGTCTCTTTTAAATTGTATCCTCTTCCAACAATTTCTCCAAATTCATTTACAATTACAGCACCAACAGGGATTTCTAGGGCATTATACGCTTTAGTCGCCTCACATAAGGCTTCTCTCATATAGTTAATATCATTGTTAGTTAAATTTTTTGTCATGGTTTAATGTCTTGCATGCCTTTCTTGCCGGGGCAGGAAGATTATTTAAAAATTCATCTAATTTCTCGTTTAGTCCAAGCCTTCTGAAGTATTCTATCTTCTTGTCATAAAATCCACACTCATATGGGTATATCTTTTCTGCCCTCTCTATCACCAATATAGTCTCTTTGCTACCATTTCTTATGCCATGCTCAACAAGACCTTTTAGAAACTCGATATTCTGTCTATCAAGACCTTTTACATACATTCTCTCAGAAATACTATATACATCTACTCTACATCCGACATAGTCTTTGTTAATACACTCCATTGCCATTTTTTTAATCATAATTATGTCATAGGTGGAAAAGGCGATTATGATAATAAGATACATTAAAACAAAGTTTTTTAAATTATAGATAATAGATCCATAAGCATACCCTAAGTACTCAAGTAGCCTAATATCTATGTAGATGAGAAAAAACATTATCAATAAGAATGTTGACTCTACAATCGTAGTAACGACGTCGATTCTTATCATAAACTCTCTTTTGATAGGTGAGAAGCTTACAAATAGGATAAGCAAAACAAGTAGGCAAATAGCTATAATTGAGAATATTGCATAATTCTTATAGATCTTTTTAAGAAAGATGAGAGAAAGGATAAACGGATAGACAAGCAATAGAAAAATGATAAAGTGTTTAACCGTTATTTGATGGAGATTTAATGAAAAGGAAAAAGGAAGAAAAAACGAAAGTATCCCAGAGTAGACTATTAGATTTTTAATAAAACTGTGTGTGCCTATCTTACCTGAGGAGAAGAGCAGGCATGTAGATATTAAGAGGAAGAACAAAATTAGTTTCAGGGTTATGACTTTGTAAAATGAGATTAGAAGTAAGGCGACAATGATATTTGTTACCTCAAGAGTAAGTATGATTAATTTTTCTCTTTTGTTTTGTGGTAATTCCATACCTGATTTCTACCGTTCTTTTTTGCAAAGTAGAGGGCCTGGTCGGCATGATCGATTAGTTCTTTCTTTTGTCGGCAGTCGAGAAAATAGGTAGCAATACCCATGGATATGGTGATGCTAAAAGTCTTATCTCCTCCGTCAAAAACGAGCTTTTCAACCTCTTTTCTGATTCTCTCACCGAAGGCATACGCTCCATGCTCATCAGTGCCTTCCATTATTATGGCAAATTCCTCACCTCCATAACGAGCTACAATATCTGTTTCTCTAGCCATTTTTTTTAAAAGCGTTGATAAACCCTTTAAAACCTTATCTCCTATTGGGTGCCCGTATGTGTCATTTATCTTCTTGAAATAGTCTATATCAGTGAGAGCAAGTGAAAAACAATTTTGATTTCTGTTTGCCCGTGCAATTACCTCATCTAGTTTCTCCTGAAATACACGATGATTATATAGTCCTGTAAGACCATCAGTGGTTGCCAAGTCATTTATTTTCTTGACTATTATTCCGTTTTCAATGCTAATTGCTAGTATGTTAGAGATGGTCTCCAACATATACGTCTCTTCTTCATTGAGAGCCACACCATCTCTGGTACACACTGCAAACGTCCCAATGAGGGACTCTCCCCTTGTTATTAAAGGTAATACCTTTATCGATGAGATCCCACTAATCTTATACTGGTCACCATAAATTGAGGTAATATCTCCTTTAAAATCCTTTGTAGGAAACTTTATTCTATGCTCAGCAACAAGCTTAATAACGGGGGAATTGTCCTTTACAGTTTTACCCACATACTTTTTGATGTTTTCATTCTGCGAATGAATAAAAGCAAACCTTTGTCTTGAAGAATCATCCTCAGTGAGGGTAATTATGATATCGCTTATTGATGGGGAGATTACATTCGAGGATTCAACCGTAGCTATCATAACCTGTTCCAACGTAAGGGCATCATTAAATTTCTTACTCGCCTCGAAGAATTTTGCCTTCTGTTCTCTCTCAACCATAATGTTGTGTAGTAACCTCTGTGTCTGCACTAACGAACCAATAAAGTCAGCCAACATTGAAAATATCTTTTTGTGCTCTTCGATAAAGGGATCTTCCATGCGATCGGCTATTATTATCCCTCTCGGTAATATAATATCTCTTATCCTCTCAACAACTTGTGCGCCCATAAACGATTTTATCTTCAAGGCCTTTTTATAATAGACTTGCCCTCTAATAGCTCTATCGCTCGATGTTACTAAAATAGGTTCATTGCTCTTTATCACTGCAGAAAAAAGTCCGTCTTCGCTCTCAATTTTCTCTTCTACTATGTTGTCTGCGAACTCTGAAACAAAGTACGTAGGTTTTAATCTCTTTTTTGATTCATCAAATAAAAAAAGGGCCAACGTATTCAGGGATAAAAGATTTTTTATTATGTCAAATTCTAACTTTAAGGATTCTTCTATAGATAACACTGTTGCCTGTAAAAAAACATCCCTATCTACCTCTTGCTCGCCTTGGGCAGTAACTAATCTATAATCCTTGATCTTTTCTCTATATTCGTGAACCTCTCTGTTTATCTGACTTTTTAAAATAGCCTTATTCCTTATTCTTTCAAGATAACTGAGCAGGTAATAGAGCAGCGCAAAGAGTAGTATAAATATTGTGTGACCTAAGAATATGGTTAGTGTATATCTTGTTGAAAACAGATATATGATCAGTTCCTGGATGATTATAACCAAAAGAGCAAATCCCCCAACTCTATTCGGCATAAAGAAGAGCGAAAAGGTGACAAAGAGATATAAAAGTGGTTCGAGGTTAAAGATTGATTTATCTGTAATGGCCAGTAAAAAATACAGGACGTTTATTAGTATTAGGATAAATTCGTAATCATTCTTTTTAGTCGGTGGATTTACAGAGGGATAAATTACAGGGATGATTCTTCTGAAGAAGACTATCAAGAATAGAATGATGAGGGAGACTAAGGCTAATCCGAAGTAGAGATCACCTCTATGAACTATGAAAAAATCGGTTCCATTTAGGTAGAGAAAGAGTGCAGAGGCTATGAATATATAAATCTGTAGGATTATCCTTTTTGCATGTTTGTAGAGTTTTGAAAATCCAGACATGATTCTATTTTATTTGAATGATCACGTCCCCGTCTTTGATCATCCTTCTTTCCCTTGCAATCTTTTCAATATATCTATCGTCACTCTTTAACAATTCGATCTGTAGCTTCAACTGCTGGTTTTCATCTCTTAGCCTTTTGTTTTCAGCTAAGAGGGCATCATATTCAGCTTTTAGTCTGTTCAGTCTATTAATCCCGCTGTCTGAGAGGTACAATGAATTGTATAGCATTATCGCACCTATAATCAACGATAATGAAATAATTATTATCCACTTATTCATAAAATGTATGATATATCATCTTTTGCTCTTAAACAAGAGATAAAATGTCAATGGTTTAAAAGAATAAGAGTGTTTTTTCATTTTTATTGATGCGCGTAAGAAAGATTCCATCGACTCATATAATTTAACGGGTGTGTATCCTTGCTCACACCAGAGGAGAAAACATAGAAAGGATAAAATAATTACAGTTGAATAACTAGCCCCAATATTATATAATTTGAAGTTCGATCAGAGGAGGGATTTATTTATGAAAATTCTTATACTATTTGCTATTTTTGTTTCTTTTGTATCTTGTAATGGTGAGTCGCATGATTCAAGTGATTCGGTCCCTACCCCAGATGTCCTAGAGGATGCTAGTTTTGTAGAGCAGATTGACGCAGGAGATAAAGATACTGGCTATCTACCTCCAAGGACATACTATAAAATCGACAAACATTCTGTTATAGTTAAAGACACTCCGTATTTAGAGGAACGTGTAAAATTTTATTATAAAGAAGACCAATTACCCTTCCTGAATACAAGGAAGCTTATATATGCGGATGTCCTATATGCTTGGAGTGAAGGAAGACTTCTTGTTTACAATGAAGGGTTAGATATCTTCGAGGAGGTCAAAGATGTAGTGACTGAATTAGTGGATATAGGAGATGTAAAAGGCTCTGACTTTCTCATAGGTAAGACATTAGACAAGATAGTCCTTTTTAACAAATCCACTAGAAAGGAGATAGATGTAGGGACACTAATTGAGGATGTGAGATTTTTCTATGGAATTAACAGTAATTACTATTTTGCAACCGCCAACTCGGTTTACAAGATTAAATCCGATTATTCAGGATTTGAAAAAATTACTGATATAGCGGGCATAAAGGGCATAGTGGTGGACGAGAATTTGAATATCTTTGTAGCTACAGATAGTGGATTGTTTGAATATAATGGTTCAATACTAAAGAAGTACACGGCAGAAAATGGCGAACTTGGGGATAATCTCGTGTCGTCTCTCGCCTTATGCGATGATAATAAGACACTTATCATAGGGACACTCTCAGGGTACACTATCTACAAGAATGGGAGATTCGAAAAATTTTATGCAAAGCCAGACGGACTACCTATGAATAGGACCAATTCAGTAGATTGTAGAGGTTCCACTGTAGCTTTAGGACATGATATTGGTGCGACTTTTATCGACCAGCAGACGGGACACATAGATTATTACTTATCAAGACGATGGATCTTAGATGAATATGTTAATGATGTAGCTCTTGATAAAAATGGTAATAGGTTTGTTGCTACGAAGAAAGGTATCTCTAAGATTTATCTCGTGGAGACTACGCTTTCCGATAAGATTAGATATTTTGAAGATCTCCAAGATAAGTATTACTGGAGGATGGATGGATTTGTTGCTCCTGATTTAACATCAAGCGATGAATTCGAGATAAAAGATCCCAAACTTTGGGATTCTGATAATGATGGTCTTTGGACACAGATGCAGATAGCGGCATGGTGCATGGCATATGAAGTAACCAAGGATGAGTATTATTATAACAAGGCAAGGAAAGCAATAGAGGTTATGTTTTTGGAGGTAGATGTACCTGCCGTTGATTTTGAGAAGGCGGGTCTTGGTTATGGGTTTGTGGCACGTTCTCTTGTAAGAGAAGATGAGGGTGAAGTTTATGAAGATAAAAAGAACAGACCCAATTGGCACCTCGTCGAGTACAAAGGTAAAAAATATTATTGGAAGGACGACACTTCTTCTGATGAGATCGACGGTCATTTTTTTGGATATTCATTCTACTATGATCATTGTGCAAAGGATGATAAGGAGAGAGCGGAGGTGGCTAAAAGGTTGGGGGGTATAGCAGATTATATCTTAAGAAATGGTTATCAACTGATAGATTTGGATGGTCAGAAGACTACGTGGGGGCATTGGCAGCCTGACTATATCGGGGTTGCAGTTGATGGAGTTGAGAGGTGTCTTAAGAAGTACCCGCTTGACCTTTGTATGGAGTCGGCCCATGGGGGAGGATGGCTAAATGGAACCCAGATACTAGGTTTTATGCTTGCTGCCTATAGGATCACAGGGGACATAAAGTTTTATAATGCTTACGAAGAGTTAATTACAAAGCATAAGTATGATAAACTCATAGAGTTTACTGATGATGTATGGACAGTTACTCGTCCTGCCATAGCGAATCACTCCGACCATGAACTTGCAATGTTGGCTTATACTATACTCCTTAGATATGAACACAATGTTGAGAGGAGAAAAAAATGGCTTAACAACTTGCTCAAGTTTTATGAATGGGAGATCCCCGAGCGGCAACCTATGTGGGCAGCTGTGGTAGCACTTTATAGCGAGGATGGTGCCCGGGTAGAGGATGCAATAAGGACTATGAGAGAGATCCCACGTGACCTTAGAAAGGTGCTTGTTGATAATAGTAATAGACAAGATGCAAAGGATAATGGTGTTGATAGATTCAAAAAGCCCCAATGGGATAGGGTCTTCCCATACGACGAAATCAGGACCATGTGGTGGAATGGAAATCCCTATATTAAAGTGTACGGCGGGGATCCAAGATACCATGGTGGACCAATGTTTTATTCTATAGCCTATTGGATGCTGAGGTATTCTGGTGTATTAGAATGAATAGGCGAGCACAAAGCCTACTGCCACCAATCAAGTCCTTATGATCAAGAGATGGTGACTCTTTTGTGTTCTTATATTTTTCAGTTATATACTAGTGCTCTTGAAAATCTTTAGCTTTTATTTTGTATCACACCAAATAGCAATACTTTTGATTAATAAATAATAAATGGTTTTGAGGACTTGTTCAAAAAAGAAGATTTACAGAAACACAAAAATCTTATATCAGGCATGTACTAAATTTTGATTAAAAGATTTTATGGGCAGAGCAATTTTTCTTTACTTTTGTAAAGTGGAGAATTAGATATAACTTGAGAGGACTTCAGTTATTACATGTGTGGAATAGCAGGTTATATAAAAGTTGGAGGTGAGAGCAGGGAGTATTTTCAGAGATTGTCCCATAAGTTTAAAAACGTATTAAAGCACCGAGGACCTGATAGTGAAGGTGAATATATTGATGAGGTTGAAGGGGTTCTTTTGTCACACACGAGATTGTCAATCATTGACCTTTCTTCGGCATCTAGTCAACCATTCTTCTCTGATGATAAGCAGATTGTGCTAATTTATAATGGTGAAATTTACAATTTTCTGGATATAAGGGCTGAACTTGAGAAAGAAGGTGTACTCTTTAGGTCAAGCGGAGATACAGAAACAATTGTACGGGCTTATCAAAGGTGGGGAGAGAATGCTTTCTCAAAATTCATAGGAATGTTTGCATTCGCACTCTATGATACCAATAGAAGTTTACTCTATCTGGTAAGGGACCCAATAGGTATTAAACCGCTTTATTATACCTATCAAAATAGAGAGCTAATGTTTGCATCAGAGGTGAGGATTTTTTCTGATTATAATGAGAACTATGACTGGAGGATATACTTTCTAACGTTTGGCTATCTGCCAAACCCAATTACAACAAAGGCTAACGTTTTAAGTCTTGAAAAAGGAAATTATCTGAAATTTGATGTAAAAAATGGTAAGATGGAAATAAGGAAATTTGTTACCAATAAAAGAGAATTACCAAATATTGATCAACAAGAGGCAATTAAAGTTGTGCGGGAGTATTTTTATAGGTCAATAAATAGACATTTAATTTCTGATGCACCACTTGGGATATTTTTATCAGGTGGAATCGATTCGTCCCTCATAGCCTTAATTGCATCCGAACTAAGAAAAGAGAAGATAACCACTTTATCTGTCCAATTTAAAGAGGCAGAATATTCGGAAGAGCGATATCAGAATGAAGTGGCAGAGTTAATAAACTCAAACCACTGGGCACATCTTTTTACCGAAAAGGATTTTTACGATTCATTTGATGATATTGTAAATGCAATGGATCAGCCAACCATTGATGGGGTAAACACATATTTTGTCTCAAAGATGGCAAAGGAGGCAGGATGTAAGACCGTTTTATCAGGTCTTGGCGGTGATGAATTATTCATGGGTTATGCGTCATTCGGAATTGTTGAAAAACTAAGTAAGATTAGGTCTATGGGAATGCCTATAAGAAGGGTAATTCAGAGTATAGGATGGGCATTTGAAAATGAGAAATACCGAAAGTTATCTTTATTAGGCTATAATAACCCTATCTTTTTCTATTTACTTTTTAGGTCTCTCTTTATTCCGTCCGATGTTAATAGAATATTAGGTGTAAAAAAGTCCGATATCATAGAAAAAATTGAGAATCTATATTTAAATAAAACTGAATACAAGGATTTAAGAAATTGGCTCAGTAATATGGAGTCTGACTTCTATTTACTAGGGCAGTTGCTAAAAGACACCGATTTTATGAGTATGTGGCATTCGGTAGAGACGCGGGTTCCATTTTTAGATAATGAACTTGTGAATATAGTCTCTATGTTGCCATCAAAGTTTAAGTGGAGAAAATCTCAGCCCAAATATCTTATCACAGAAGCATTTAATGATAAGCTGCCAAAGGATATTATATTTAGGAAAAAACAGGGATTTACCTTTCCATTTGATGTATGGATAAGGGATAGATTAGATTTTTTCAGGGATTTGGCTTATAAGGAAAAGTGTGAAGACTTTGTAGATATGGTTTTTAAGAGATTCAGAGAAGGCAAAATAAATTTTTCAAGAATATGGGCTCTTGTAGTAATGAATGTCAAGAAGTGGTAGAAATTTTCTTAAAAAGCTGAGGTATTTTAATTAAAGGTTTAAATAAAATGAGAGGATTAATGAAACCAGAGTATTGTACCCATGCTTTCTGACATTCATAATTAGAGTAGAGATGGCTATAGATAGATGAGGTACTCTTTCCCCCTTCCCTCATTTTAACAACAAACCGGTTTAGATAATATACTCTTACCTTTTTGTTAAGCATGACCCTAACCATAAAATCATAGTCAGCTGCGATGTGCAAATCAGTTCTGTATAAGCCGAATTGATTAAATATCTCCCTCCTCACAAATAAACTTGTGTGAGGTGGATGCCATCCGAAAATCAGTTTTTTCCTGGAAAAGTTCCCAGCAATCCACACTCTTTTAATCTTGTTAATATCATCCTTGTCTACAAACAAAATATTCCCGTACACAATATCAACATCTGTTTCAATAAACTTGTTGACGGCATCGTTTACAACATTTTTATCAAAAAGTATATCATCTGAATGAAGAAGAAAAATAATGTTTCCGGAGGAGAGTTTAATACCTTTATTTATTGCAAAGTATAGTCCATCATCTTTGTCAGATATTATTTTTGTATCGACTACTTTCATGTTTTCAACAATATTGAGAGTTCTATCACTTGATTTACCATCAATAATGATATGCTCGATATCGCTATATGTTTGTGAATTTATAGATTCAATTGCATTTGCGATTGTTTTTTCACTATTAAGTGAGGCTGTAATGATGCTAATTTTCATTTATTTCTCACAACGATGATATCTTCCATAATCAAGGCATCCATTTCGGTTCTCAAAAAGCAATCAAGCGCTTCTTCGGGAGTATTTACTATGGGTTCATTTTCATTAAATGATGTATTGAGTAAAATAGGTAGTCCTGTCTTTTCACGAAATTTATTGATAAGCTTGTAATACTTAGGTGTAATATCTTTGTGAACAGTCTGTAACCTCCCCGTACCATCTACATGAGTTACAGCAGGTAACATCTTACGCTTCTCTTCCTTAATGGTAAATACTTTTTCCATGAAAAATACATCATCATCTTGTTCAAAGTATTCACTAACGAATTCCCTCAAAATTGATGGAGCAAATGGTCTAAAAGATTCCCTTCTTTTTATTTTACTGTTTATCAGGTCTTTAGCATCTTCCCGCCCGGGGTGAGTAAGCACAGATCTGTTTCCTAGCGCACGTGGTCCAAACTCAGTCCTTCCCTGAAACCAGCCTAAAACTGCCCCTTTTGAAAGCATATCTGATGCTATTTCTATGACTTCGTCTTCACTTGAATATCGTACATACTCCACTTTTCTACTTTTGAGCATATTTTCAATGTATTCATTGCTAAATTGAGCTCCAAACGAAGATGAGTTAATAAGCACTCTTTCGCTATTATTAAGAATCTGATGATATAACCACAAGGCAGAACCTATGGCATTACCTGCATCATAACCTGCGGGAGGGATGTAAACTCTTTCAAATGGTGTGTTTAGTTTAATTTTACCGTTTGCTACAGAGTTTTGAGAGACTCCTCCTGCGATACATATATTTTTGAGTTTTGTCCTCTTATATAGGGCATTTAGCATATGAAATATCACTTCTTCGCATATTTTTTGAACACTTGCTGCTAAATCCTTGTGATAATCATTTATTGGCTCAGATTTGCCTCGTGGATTACCGAATTCTTCAATGAATTTTTCTGAATAGAGTGGTTCAATAAATGGGGCACAGTTGTCCCATGACATAGTAACCCCCTTTGATGAGTGAACAAAATAGTCTGTGTTCAATTCAAACTTTCCATCTTTTCTCAATCTTATAACTTTTCTGATCTTCTCAGTCAATGTGGGTTGTCCATACGAAGACAATCCCATTACCTTATATTCATCTCCGTAATAAGGGAATCCAAGAAATTGTGTAAATGCTGTATAAAAAAGCCCTAGCGAATGAGGATAGGTTACGGAGTCAATCACTTTAATGTTGCTACCTCTGCCAATGGCAAACATGGAAGATGAAAAATCACCAAATCCATCAATAGAAATAATCGCTGCTTCTTCAAAGGGCGAGGGGAAAAAGGCACTTGCTAAGTGAGACCTATGGTGTTCTATGTACTTAACTTTTGCTCTAACTTTATCTTTATCTGTATTGAAAACATTTACAATTTCCCTCTTAATAGATGTAGCCTTTTTCAGATTATAAATTCTATCCCTGATAAATTGTATGTTTAGCATTCTAGTTATTGAACCCACTATTTTCTTAACAAGATGAGCCGAGGGATCTCTTCCAATAGTAATATAGTCGATGTCATCAATAGATATATTTGCATATTGTAGGCAAAATTTGATGGATTCTGATGGAAATCCAGCCCAGTGCTTAATCCTTCTTATCCTTTCTTCCTCTATGGCAGATACGACCTTCCCATCTTTGAGCAGCGCGGCTGCAGAGTCCCCATGATAAGCATTAATTCCCAGAATATACATACTTTTTACTCCTTATAAATTATATCCATACAATTCGCTAATAACAGTTTTTATGTCTTTATTTTCACTCTTTGCTTTTTTTTCAATCTGGTAAATTTTTACATCGACAAGAAATCTATACCATAATCCCTGCAAGAAATGCCAGATAAAACCCTCAGTGCCATCGAGGAAACCGAGTTTAAAAAAGTATCTATAAAAGTAATATAAAAATGCTCTGATAAATAATGGCAGTTTATAGTAAAAGTTTTCCTTAAGCCAGCGTTTGCGTTCTGTTTTATGTCCAGTTAAATTTCCCACAGTATCTATTTTGCCAATGTTATATTTTAAGATGAGGTAATCAATAGCTTCTCTCGTTGCATAGTTATTGTGTTTATTTACCCATAATGAAATGTTTTCCATTCTATCATAATTTTGTTCTAGAACATCTATAGAGCTGTTATAAACATTTCCATTGACAATAATATGCTCATCCATCCATCTATTTTCTACTTTCGACTTGCTTTTTCTGAAGATTCGCAGAAAATAATTAGGATATGTCCCTCCAAATCGCATCCACTTTCCCATGAAGAAAATTTTAATTCTTACATTTATACCATCATAGGAATCTATAAAAATAATTCTACTCAGCTCTTTTAGTCCGTCTTCAGTCCATCTCTCATCAGCATCAAGCCTAAGTACCCACTCATTACGAATAGGAAGGTTTTCCAATGCCCAGATATACTGCTTTGCATAGTTTTCCCATTTATGTTGATAAATTTTATCTGTATATTTTCTTGCTATTTCAAGAGTTTTGTCAGTTGAGAATGAATCAACTATAAATATTTCATCAACCCAATCATATATACTCCTTAGGCACTGTTCTATGTTTTTTTCCTCGTTGTATGTAAGTATAATTGCGGATATGGAGAGTCT
>JAOAFA010000006.1 GCA_026416535.1 Deltaproteobacteria bacterium | reverse complement strand
AAAAACAGGTTAATTTTCCTTTGTAGTACCCCCTTAATTTTATTTGATGTCTTTTCTCAAGTAAAGTTCTCTTTCTTTTTTCGTAAGAGCATTAAGAGGTAAAGTGGAAATAATCCTTTATGCCTTCTTGGGAGTTAATCTTTGAAGTATGTTCAAGAATTAATTTTAAAGCTTTCTCATTATTTGTCGTAAAGCCTAGTTTATTTAGTAAGTGAAGGGATTAGAAGTATGGTGAGAGGAGCTTAGGGGTTTTGAGTAGTGATAGGGAGATTAATGGATATAAGGAGGTAGAGATGTGGTGATAGGGAGAATTAGAAAGGTTACGATAGAAGAGAAATTTAATACGTAAAAGACTTGACACTGTGGATATATTTTAAATGACTCTCTTACCCTTTTGGGAGAGTTGAAGACTATCGTGGTGCTACACATCTCAATTGTAAAAAATTAGAATTGCTTAATCTTGCACACTTCTAATATATTATTATTCTCCGCGGTTCATAACTAATATTTGTGCAATTATATAAGGGGGAATTATCAGTTATTCCCTCGAAATCAATATTCTCTGAGTTTATATAAATTTTATCTCTATCTACCTCGACAATCAGATGGTATCCCTTCTTATGATGAAGCAAATCCAGTAATACAAATACCATCCTCTTAACACACGCAATATTCTCTGCGAAGCCTATGAATCTCAAACTGCCATTATATTTTTTAAATAACAGGTCAAATGATTTTAAGAGATTTTGATATTCCTCCTTAGAAAAGACACCTGTAAATATGTTTAATATACCATTTATTGACTCAGTTTCAGCTTTTCTCCCTTCTCCCTCTTTAAAATGTTTTTCGTAAACGACTTTATACTTATTTATTTCAGAGTTCATAGCCAAAATTAGATTGTTTATTTGCTCAATTAGTTCATTATACAGGGGATATATACTTCTAACATTAATAAAAGGGGTAAATCCTTTCATGATAGCCTCAATCGAATCTTGAATCTCGGAAATAATCTTTTTTTCTTCAAGGCTAAAGTGCCCTGAAATCCAATATGCAAAGAATACAGCTACTAAGATAAATAAAAGCAGGCTAAGAATAACCTCCCTCGCACCTAATGGATGAGCATAATTATAGCGTATATTAAAGAACCTCTTTTCATAGACAGTTCCTCCTTTACAGTTTGATTGACCTACATCATGGCTATTTCCAACAAATTCGAGGCACAGACTAATATTGGGATCATCATTGGTATAACTCTCCACTGATAAAAAGATATTATCCCCTCTTTCAAGAGCTACAATAAGATATACCTCTTTCTCCACAATCAGTGGAAAAATGTAACCATACCCATCTTCAAGAAACACTATTTTTTTTATGTTGGTATTTATATGACCCAATATTCTTCTATCAAAGAGATCTTTACCCTGTAGAAAGTAAATATTATTGTTTTTTTTATCATATTTAAATATAGCTGTCGAGGGTTTATATTCGTTGCTTAACACAATGTTTTGGAGGTCGTATTTAGATATTACTTCTACTGAATAAATACCTTTTTTCAGTTTTTGATATTGGAGTCTTTTTAAATGACTTACTATTTGTGTATAAAACAGCGAATGCAAAACAAAAATGATAAAAAACGAAAATACAGTAAGTGAAATGAAAAAGACTAAGAAAAATCTACTAAGACGCATATGTAGTATCTATAGCAAACTTTCTTCAATAACAAGAAAAAACATTTAGTACAATTAATTTGACAGACAATTATTATGATAGTATAAATTAAAATCGTTTGTGAGATAAATTATGAGGCTTATTGCTGCAGGCATAACGAACGTAGGAATGAAAAGAAGCCACAATGAAGATTCGTTCTTTATCTTTGAGGATGAGGGATTATATATAATAGCTGACGGGATGGGGGGGCACTCATCTGGTGAGATAGCGTCCCAGATGGCTGTAGAGACAGTGGCAAACTTCTTTAAATCTACATCCAATGATGATGAAGTGACGTGGCCGTTTAAAATGGATAAAGGTAGGGATTATCAGGAAAATAGACTCATTACTTCTATCAAACTGGCTAATCTTAGGATTTATGAGTCAGCGCAGCGAGAAGCAAAATACAGAGGTATGGGAACTACGATTGTTTCCGTGTTATTTAAAAACGATGAGGCTATTATCGCACACGTAGGGGATTCAAGATGTTACTTGATAAGCAATAATGAAATGAAACAGCTAACAGAAGACCACTCGCTCCTGAACGACTATATCAAGGCAAAAAAACTTACCCCAGAAGAACTTGAAAATTTCCCTCATAAAAATGTAATTGTAAGGGCACTGGGAATGAAAGAGACTGTTCAAGTAGATATTTGTCGAATAAAGCCAAAACCAGGTGATATATTTCTACTTTGTACAGATGGATTATCTGGAATGGTAAAAGATGAAGAGATAAAGAATATTGTTCTGGCAAATCAGGATAATTTAGAAAAAGCAAATGAGATCCTCATACAGAGAGCTAATGAGAATGGTGGTGTCGATAATATAACCTGTATTTTACTTAAAATAGTTCAGCATAACTAATAAAAAAAGTCATATAGAGAAACAAGCCTAATTTCTTATCAACTTCAATCATTAAATCCGCTGAAATTATAAGAGGGATACCATTACCATAAGGTGAAAATTAACTTTTAAAATAAAAGGCGAGGAATTCCGTACACTTAAATGTATTCTGGTATAGTTATTGCAATCATCAACTAGTTTAAGCTACTACTTTGACTGGATATATATGATGAATTCATAACAGTTTTCTTGCTTTAAATTTTTTGAAATAGTTCGTATATTGGATGTTATGGAGATCTCAAGTTGATTTATGGTCATAGAAAGAGTATACAGGCAAATTGAGAGTAATGAAGACTTTATGATTTAGCAAATTAGAAATTAGTAGGTGTATTATGGAGTATATGTCTTCTTGTATAACAATGATGAAAAAGCGCCTAGGAGTTATATCCAGGATCTTTAATTTACAATGTAGGCAGCCTTGGTTTACAGATACTATATTTGGGGAGTAGTATATGAAGAAGAAATGGTACGTAGTGTGGATATTGACAATTTCATTACTTTTCTGCACCGAGAGATTTCAGGATTACGATGTAGCAAATAGTTTGACAAATATCGAAGACATTGGATTATCCGACACTGATAACGCTCTAGCATTGAGCCTTAACTTGAGGTATGTTGATTTATTTATTGGGACAGGTGGTTATCCGCCTTGGGGGGTTGGGAATAATCTGCCAGGTGCAGCGACACCTTTCGGGATGGTAAAGGTATCGCCTGATACCCAGAGCGAAAAGGATTATACCTTTCAGAACCATTGTGCGGGATATTTTTATAACGATGAATATATAAGTGGTTTTTCAAATGTGCACTTCTCCGGAACGGGTGTGCCAGACTATGGCAATCTGAGAGTTTTACCAATCTTTTTTTCTGACAGGATAGATGGCAGGACGGAGAGTTATCGTTCGTTGTACAAAAAAGAGACAGAGTATGCCGAGGCAGGATATTACAGGGTTGAACTCGAATCCGGCATCAGGGCAGAACTCACGGCAACTGAACGTGTGGCCTTTCACAGATATACTTATAAGCAAGGTAACGGTATGCGTTGTATTCTTTTTGATATCGGCAAGACTCTGCCACTGAGCGTAGTAACTGAATCAGAGATGAGCATCAATCAAAAGACAGGGGAGATTAGGGCGTATGCCCATCAGAATGGAGGTCTCTCAATAAATTACGGAGGATATGATATATACTTCTATGGACAACTCACACCTCCTCCTGAAAAATTGTATGGGTGGGAGAATGATGAGAATCTGAGAGAGGACAGGGCAAGATGTAAGGATGGGGGGATGTGCGGACTTATAGCCTGTTATAAAAATACGGATAAAACAGAACTAAAGATTGCAGTGTCATATACATCTTTTGATGGGGCCAAGATGAATTTTTTCTCTGAGGGAAGAGATATTTCCTTTGATGAGGCAAGACAAAGAAATCAGTTGTTGTGGGACAGAATTTTCAGAAGGATAAATGTCTCGGGAGGGACAGAGAGTGAGAGAAAGGTCTTCTATTCGGCACTATATCATATCTTTATGATGCCGACTCTTCAGAGTGATGTTGATGGGTCATACAGAGGCTTTGACAAGGCAAATCATAAGGCAGAGTGGGGGAATTATTACAGTGATTTTTCTCTCTGGGATACATATAGGACACTTCATCCATTTCTTGCCCTCTTTTTTCCGGAGTATCAGAGGGATATGCAGTATTCGCTTCTTCAGATGGCGCGCGAAGGAGGATATTTTCCAAAGTGGCCTCTTGCAGGCGGTGAGACAAATTGTATGATAGGTTCACCTGCAGAGATTGTAATAGCAGACGGGTTTCTCAAAGGTATTGAGATGCCTTATGAAGAGGCATATACGTATATCCTGAAAACAGCACTTAATCCTGTTCCGAAGGGTCTTGGATACAACGGGAGAGATGGAATAGAAGACTACCTGAAATTCGGCTTTGTGACAGCAGATGAGAAGGGGAGTGTTTCCAAGACGATGGAACTATCATTTGCAGACAATGCCCTCTGTAATATGGCAACTGATATGAATAAGAGCGAGGCTGAGATTTTCTGTAAAAACAGATATAATTATCGTAATCATTTCAGTGAGAAGACAGGATATTTTCTTCCAAAAAAGAGCAATGGGGAATTTGTTGGTGAGGATACTTTTGACCCCGACAACCTTAATTATGATGTCCTCCACCCTGACAATGATGATTTTATTGAAGGGACGGCACATCACTACAGATGGTTTGCATTTTATGATATAGATTTTCTAATTGAAAAAGACGGCGGAAAAGAGGCTTTTGTAAAGAGGCTTTCAGATCTGTTTGAAAAGAGTATAAAAGAAGAGCAGTATATGAGAGAGAACATTCTACTTAGGGGACAATCCAGAAGATATCTCTGGATGGGTAACGAACCCGACATTCATTATGTCTTTCTTTTCTCTCTTGCAAAACGACCTGATTTGACCTGCAGATACCTTAATTGGATAAGGGATACATATTTTACAGCTACACCGGATGGGTTGCCGGGTAATGACGACGGCGGGACGCTATCTGCCTGGTATGTATTCTCTGCTCTTGGATTTTATCCAATTGCTGGTACAAATGAGTATATTGCAGGGTGTCCTCTCTTCGACAGGGTAGAGATTATACTTGAAAACGGGAAGTATGTTGAAGTCATAAAGGAAGGGGATAAGACAAAGGATGCATATCCTGCAGAGATATATGTTAATAATGTAAGAGTAGATGGGACAAAAATTCATTTTGATGAAATAAAAAATGGGGCAAAGATCAGATTTGTAATGAAGAGATTATGATTTATTCCAGTTTCAGAATGATAATTCCTCTGCCAAAGTTATGAATTGCAATATTTATTAGAATGGTAGCAGTAGTTCAGTATGTATCGTGGTTGTATAGTGAGTGAGGATATTTGGCGTTGATCCTGTAGGTACACATCCTACATTTTCAATCACAAAACTTTCATCGGATTGCAGGACCGAGAAGTATGTCTTACCACCATTATCAACACCGTGGTTGGTAGATGAGGTTAGAGACATAATGTCTGTCCTTTTATTTTTAGGTAACAATGATGCTTTATGACGTGAGAGAGATTATTGTATTTTGTAACCACTTCTACTCTTACTATTTCCTCTTATTCCTATACTAACTAAATGTAACATTTTTACCCTTGGGTTTTTGGGGATATAAAAAAGTAGGTAATTATGTATTTAATTCCCAAAAAATTAACACAAGAATCTCTTCCAATCTTGAATCTTTTAACGTCTTAGGAGCCTACTTTGATTTAATTTTTTGATTTTATTTCTGAATTTCTTATTCCTCATTGTTTTCTTCAACTCTCATGCTTTCTTTTAAACACAATTTAAAATAATACTGTCCATATCCCTAAGAAAAACTTATGAAGTTTCACAGAGTGAGTTCGGAAGATTTTGTTTATTACTTTGAGGGAGTTAGAGTAGGAGGGTATAATAACAAAAATGGAATTTTTATGTGAGGCAATTTTTAAAGCGATTGGATACCTGAAAGATAATGCACAATCACCAAAAATTAATATGATATTGTGATAGGATGACAGAGTATATCACAAAAGGTAGGGGATTTTTTCGGATGTCTTACTTATTTATACTAAAAAGATATAGCGAAAACTCATTCTGAAGTTATAGGCCAATGAAATTTCCTTGACATAGTCTATGAAATATATTAGTTTCCTATCAGATCTTGCAAAAGATCTAAGCGGGTGAGGGAACAAAAAATTTTCTAAGTTTAAGACGAACGATGAAGGTGATGTAATTTTTGCTTAAGTTTTTTAGGAGGAGGATTTATGAGTTTTGAACCCAGAATAATCGGCATCCTGTGTAATTGGTGTTCATACACAGGTGCAGACCTCGCTGGAACTTCGAGAATGAAGTATCCACCGAATGTACGTGTTGTTAGAGTCATGTGCAGCGGTCGCGTTGATCCAACTTTTGTTCTTAAGGCTATTGCCGAAGGTGCGGATGGTGTATTGATTGCCGGTTGTCATCCAGGAGACTGCCATTATATCAACGGGAACATTAAAACTCTTAGAAGATACCCTCTCTTAAAAAAGATGCTCTCTCAGTTTGGCATAGAAGATGAGAGAATAAGGTTAGAATGGGTATCTGCATCTGAGGGTGACAGATTTGCTGGGATTGTAAAAGAAATGACTGAGACCATTAAAAAGCTTGGACCCTCAAGATTTTCCAGGAAGAATGAGAGGGAGGTTGCTCTATGAGTAAGCCAAAACTAGCAATTTATTGGGCTGCCTCTTGTGGCGGCTGTGATGTCTCCATACTTGATATACATGAACATATTCTCGATGTAGATAAAAACTTTGAGCTTGTCCTTTGGCCTGTTGCAGCTGATTTTAAATATAAGGATATAGAAATAATGCAAGATCAAGAAATATTTCTGACATTATTTAATGGTTCTATAAGAAACTCGGAAAATGAACATATTGCAAAATTACTACGAAAAAAAAGCAAGGTTCTTGTGGCGTTTGGCTCTTGTGCACACTTAGGAGGAATAATAGGATTAGCAAATCTCTATAAAAAGGAAGATATCTTAGATACAGTTTATAATAAGTCTATTTCGACACATAATCCAGATAAAATAATACCTAAAACTACAGTTCAGGTAAAAGAAGGAGAACTTACACTGCCTAAATTTTATAATTATTTGAGATCGCTTGATCAAGTTGTTGATGTGGATTACTATATACCAGGATGCCCACCTAACCCTGAACAAGTAGTATCCATAGTTAAACACGTTATTGAAAAAAAACCCCTCCCTCCCAAAGGTTCTGTGTTAGGGGCAGGTGAAAAATCACAGTGTGAAGAATGTAAGAGAAAGAAGAACATTAAAAAAATAAGAGAAATTAAAAGAATTGCAACCTCTATCCCAGATCCAGAAACATGTCTTTTAGAACAGGGATTTTTATGTATTGGACCTGCAACTCGATCAGGATGTGGGGTGGCTTGTGTTAATGCCGGTGTTCCGTGTAGAGGCTGTTATGGACCTCCCCCTAATGTTATGGATCAGGGTGCAAAAATGCTCTCGGCAATTGCCTCTGTCATTGATAGTGAAAGTCCCGATGAGATAAACAAGATTATAGAACAGATCATCGATCCAGTAGGGACTTTTTATAGATTCTCACTCCCAACTTCACTATTAAGGAGGTCAGATATATGAGAAAGATTAGCATAGACCCTATAACTCGTTTGGAGGGTCATGGTAAAATAGAGATATTTTTGAATGACGATGGAGATGTAGAAAATTGTTATTTTCAAATACCTGAGTTAAGAGGTTTTGAAAAATTCTGTATTGGTAGACCTGTTGAAGAGCTTCCAAGAATAGTATGTAAGATATGTGGTGTATGTCCTGTTGATCACCATCTTGCCTCGGCAAAGGCCGTTGATGCAGTTTACAATGTAGACCCACCACCCGCCGCAAAAAAGTTAAGAGAATTGTATAAAGCGGCCCACACAGTTCATAGTCATGTTGCGCATTTTTATGCGCTGGCTGCGCCGGATTTTGTATTGGGCCCTGATGCGCCCGCAGCTGAAAGAAATGTTCTCGGACTTGTAAAAAAAGTTGGGTTGGAAATAGCCGGACAAGTACTCTCAGTAAGGAAGGCAGCGCAGAGAATTCAGACATTAATCGGGGGTGCATGTACTCATACAGTCTTCTGTGTGCCAGGTGGAGTTTCAAAACCCCTTTCTAAAGAGGAGCATGCTGAGATATTAAAATTGTCATCCGGTTTTGTTGAGTTTGCCAAATTTTCGCTAAAATTATTTGACGATGTAGTTTTGAAAAACAAGGCATACGTTGAACTAATAATGTCGGACCCCTATCAATTAAGGATTCATAATCTTGGATTGGTTGATGAGCATAACAAACTCAATTTTTATGATGGAAAGGCGAGAATAGTTGATGTAAATGGTAAAGAGATAGCAAAATATGAACCCAGAGACTACTATAAACACATTGGAGAACATGTGGAACCATTTTCATACCTTAAGTATCCGTATTTGCTTGTAAAGGGGTGGAAGGGATTTGTTGAGGGCGAAGACTCAGGTGTATACAGGGCAGCTCCGCTTGCAAGGCTAAACGTGGCTGATGGGATGGCCACACCGCTAGCCCATGCAGAATATGAAAAATTTTTCTCAACGTTAAAAAAGCCTGTTAATTCGACACTTGCGTTTCATTGGGCGAGATTAATTGAGTTGATGTATTCAGCAGAACTGACAATCAAGCTAGCAAATGATCCTGAGATCCTAAGTCCCAATGTGAGAACTCTCCCTACAGAAAAGCCAACAGAAGGTGTTGGAATTGTGGAGGCATCGAGAGGACTATTAACTCATCATTATAAAACAGACGAAAATGGTATTGTAACCTCGGTAAACTTAATAGTCGGCACCACAAATAACCATGCCGCCATCTCTATGTCCATTAGGAAAGCAGCAATGGGACTTATTAAAAAAGGGAAGGTAATCTCTGACGGCATTCTAAACATGATTGAAATGGCATTTAGAGCTTATGACCCATGTTTCTCCTGTGCTACTCATTCTCTCCCAGGTAAAATGCCATTAGTAGTGAATATTAGAAGGAGTAATGGGGAGATTATTCAAACATTAAAAAGAGATTAACGGAGGTTCTGTATGAATTATTATTCACCATTCTTAGAAGTAACAAGAACAATTCTGGAGGCTGGAGGTGAAGACCTGAAAAAATGTTACCAATGTGGAACATGTACAGCAGTGTGTCCATGGGGCATTGTGAGGGAATTTAGTCCAAGATATATATTCAAGCTCGCTCAACATGGATTAGAGGGATACGAAGGTGACGACCTCTGGCTTTGTTCTACTTGTAAAACCTGTGTAGATAGATGTCCGAGGGGAGTTGGAATAATAAATGTATTCACATCTATGCGTTCGATCATTGCACAGACAGGATTAATTCCTCAGACATTGAGATCTGTATTAGGATCTGTTAACTCCAATGGAAATCCTTGGGCAGGAAAAAGGGAAGAGAGAAATCTCTGGGCAAAAGAATTAGATGTGAAGAGATTTTCAGACGGAGTTGAATATCTGTATTTTTCCTGTTGTGCACCTTCTTACGATCCAAGAACAAAAAAAATTGCTATTTCAACAGCAAGAATATTGAGAGAGGCAGGTATTGATTTCGGGATTTTTGGCAAAGAGGAGTCCTGTTGTGGAGAATCTATTAAAAAGACAGGCGACATCAACACTTATGAGAAACTTGTTAATTCTAATATTTCCCTATTCAACAATAATAATGTTAAAAAAATAATAGCCCAATCACCACATTGTTTATACTCCTTTAAAAACGAATATCCCAATTTTTCAAGTAGTTATGAGCCTATCCACTACACACAAATACTTTCAAAAATTATAAGAGAAGGGAAGATAAGACCAAAAAAAGAATTTAAGAAGAAGGTAACATATCACGATCCTTGTTATCTCGGAAGACATAGTGGAATATATGATGAACCAAGAGAGATACTTAAGGTAATCCCGGGGCTTGAATTTGTAGAAATGTATAGAATAAGAGAAAATTCTTTGTGTTGCGGGGGTGGTGGTGCAAGGATGTGGATGGAAACTCCAAAAGAAGAAAGATTTGGGGTATTAAGAATTAAGGAGGCAATAAGTATAGGAGCCAACGTAATAGCAACCGCATGCCCATATTGTATCCCCCCCCCCGCAGACGGTAGGACAGCGCTCGGAGTTGAGAATAAAATAGATGTGCTTGATGTATCGGAGATACTCTCTAATTCTATATTTTAAGGAGGTCTTATATGGATAAGCCAAGAATAGGTGTTTTTATATGTCACTGCGGCACCAACATCGCTGGGAAAGTCAACATTGAAGATGTAAAAAATTATGCCTCGACACTCAATGATGTGGTAATTTCAACTGATTATAAATTTATGTGTTCTGACCCAGGTCAGGAGCTTGTAGGTAAGGCTATAAGAG
>JAOAFA010000056.1 GCA_026416535.1 Deltaproteobacteria bacterium | reverse complement strand
AGAAATCTGTCGTCATTGTTCTTATGTTGGGGAAATGTGGTGATATAGGATTATATCCCGATTGTCCAGGATTTGAATCAGAATCAGTATCCACTATATCTGAATACGTATTTCCCAGATCTTTAAAACTTATGTCCTTCCCATCAATATCACCTTCAATTATATCTTTTCCTACATCAGACTCCATGCTATCAGAATGATTCCCATCCCCAGCAATTGTATCTTCTTCTAAAATATCACCATCCCATCTATCTATTTTTAAATCAGTTTCTATGGTATCAGGATAAACTATATCAACTATATTCCCATCTTCAGCAGTTATATCCTCAACAGTATCATTTTGTGGAATATCAATGCTTATATCTATTATATCGCCTATAACAATATCCCTTTCAATATCCAATTCTCTCAATTCTGTGACATCTTTTATACCACTGCTCTCTCCTTCATTGCCACAGCTACATCCGCAAAGGCTCATTAAAGCAAAAATTAGGTATATTAGAGAATAGTTAAAAATTGGATATAATTTCATTTTAACCTCCTTCTCGCTTCATTTGAAAATCGCAGATTTATCTATTCTATAATTTTTGTTGGTTTTTGTCAATAGTTTTTTTGGTCCTTGTGGTAGTGGAGTGAGGTTTTAGCAAGGATTATCTATAGCCATCCGGGGATTCTATAAGTGTAATTTTATTTTTTTGCAATAGTAGTAATTTGGCAAGAATAATTCAAAGACCGACAAAGAGAGTTAAACAGGATATTTGTGTACAAAGATAGAAAGGATAATGAGGGGTGAGATAACAATAGGTCTGGATGCCCAGAGTTGACATCTTTGAGTTGTGCAAAGAATGGGGTAGAGGTTGATATTAGATTGCTTCAAAAAAGTTTGTTGTGTATAATAAAAATACAATAATGCAATGATGTGTAAGCAGATCGAGTAATTATTTATAACATTTTGATGCGGTGGAAATATAACATTTTGATTCTGTTGGTATTATAACAACTATGTTTTCATTTGACTTTTTTAGATATCACAGTAGAATTTGTTTTAGTACGTGTGATGAGCATTTATGGCTATTGATTTGAATATTGAGGAAGGCAGAATAAGGCTACTTGAGCTATTAAAATCTTTGTCTTTTCAGAGAAGGGAGATAATCCTTGCCTCGGGGAGGAGGAGTAACTTTTATATTGATTGTAAGCAAACAGCTCTGATGCCCGAAGGACTTTATTTGATTGGTAATATATTTCTTTATATGATTGACGAAATTGGTGAGAAGATAGATGGGGTTGCGGGGGTGACTTTGGGTGGGGACCCTCTTGTATGCGCCACGTCTTATGCTAGTTATGTTGTAGGGAAAAATATCCCGGCCCTGATAATTAGGAAGGAACTTAAGGGACATGGAACTGAAGTCTATGTGGAAGGGAAAAAGAATGTCCCAGAAAACGCGAAGGTAGTGATACTTGAGGATGTAGTGACTACGGGAGGCTCAACACTTAAGGCGTGTGATCGAGTGAGACAAGAAGGGCTAAATGTAGCCTATATAATGTGTATAGTAGAACGAGAAGAAGGCGGAAAAGAAAATATAGAGGCAGCTGGTTATAGGCTGTATTCTATATTTAGGAAAAGGGATTTTATAAGTGAATAGTAAATTCTATATCTTGCTCCTCTTTTTTGCAATTTTGTTTAGCTCTTGTGCAGGGGTGGGATATAATTCGTCCAAATTGGAGACTCTTCACAGTATAATAAATAGAGAAACTCAGAAGACCTCAATTTATGATGGTCTGCAGAGCAGGGCCTTTTTTAAAGTTGTATACCGTTCTATGGAATTAAGAAGAAGCTATGTTGATACAATTACAGAGATGGAAAGTCTTACTGAATCAGAAAAAAGTGTTTTACTTGAGAAAGAAATAGAGGACGAAAGGAAATATTTTGAGTTTTTAGTAATACTTTCTACTACTGAATTTAAGGCAAACGATCTCAATGTGAAGAAGTCGCTGTGGCGTGTATTTTTGGAGGACGGTCATGGTTATAGAAATTATCCGATTGAGATCAAAGAGATTAAGGCTGATCAGAAGATAAAGATACTCTATCCTGGTATATCTCGCTTTGCAAAATTCTATAGTATAAGATTTGAAAAGGGGGAGAAGAGGGAGATAAAAGGAATGAATCTTGTCTTTTCTAGTGCACTTGGGAAGGCCGTATTCAAGTATTAATATTTATGGAACTCTTATTTAAGGTAATGTCGTATTATATTCCCTTGTTATTATCTATTACAATTCACGAGTATTCACATGCGCTAGTATCATATAAACTTGGGGATGATACTGCATATAGACTGGGAAGACTTACATTAAATCCATTAGCCCATATCGACCTTCTTGGTACGGTGATCATGCCTATAATGGGTATTGTTTTTTCAGGAATTCCATTCTTTGGATGGGCAAAACCAGTTCCTTTTAATCCTTTGTTTTTTAATCGGAATATATCGATTAGAAAAGGGATTATGTACACAGCATTGGCAGGTCCTCTCAGCAATCTCATTTTTGCTACACTGATGATACTCTTAGGCAAAATATTACTTGTGATAATTCCCAAAAGCGATTCATATGTTTTTAAGGCTCTCTTCCTGTTAATAATTAATGTTATGCAAGTAAATATTGGATTATTTCTTTTTAATCTCATTCCTATACCTCCTCTTGATGGTAGTAAGATCTTATACGGGATTTTGCCAGAAAATAAAATGTATATCATAGAGTTTTTAGAAAAATATTCGGTTTTTTTATTTATAGCAGTGATATTATTTGCTGGAGATATTATTGGTCCAGCTTTTATGGCCATGACGCGCCTCTTCTTTAATCTGATGGGTATTAATGTGTAGTAGTTTGGAGGCAGTATGAAAAAGAGGGTTCTTTCGGGCATGCAATCCACAGGCAAACTCCATATAGGCAATTATCATGGGGCCCTCGAACATTGGGTTAGACTACAGGATGATTACAATTGTTATTTTTTTGTTGCAAACTATCATTCACTTACAACCTTGTATCAGAATTCGAAAGAGATATATGAAAACACCTTACAGGTGGCTATTGATTTTCTTGCGGCCGGGATTGAGCCTGATAAGTCAGTGGTGTTCGTTCAATCCCTCGTTCCAGCTCATACTGAATTACATTTGATTCTATCAATGTTTACACCCATATCATGGCTAGAAAGGGTCCCAAGTTATAAAGAAAAGATGAGCAATATTGAGTTGGCAGACCTTACAACATATGGGTTTTTGGGATACCCTGTTTTACAAACAGCTGATATCGTGCTTTATGATGCAAATTTTGTTCCTGTGGGAGAAGACCAACTACCACATCTTGAGCTTGCCAGAGAGATAGTGAGGAGGATAAATCATTACTATGGAGAGACATTTGTTGAGCCCTTGCCTCTATTAACTTCATTCTCAAGAATCCCTGGGATAGACGGGAGAAAGATGAGTAAATCATATGACAATGCCATATTTCTTGGGGATACTGACGAACAGATTAGATCCCGCATTATGAATGCTATTACAGATCCCGCTAGAATAAAAAGGTCTGATCCGGGCCATCCTGAGGTTTGTAATATCTTTGCTTACCATAGGATATATAGTAGCTCTGTTCTTTCTCAAATAGAGAGTGAATGCCGTATGGGGAAGAGAGGTTGCGTTGACTGCAAGAAGGAATGTTTTAAAAACCTTATAGCCTCACTTGCCACAGTTAGAGAGAGAAGATATAACTTTGAAAAGAATAAGGATTATGTGAAAGATATACTAAGGGATGGTAGTAAAAAGGCATCAGAGTACGCAAATAAGGTTTTAAATCGGCTTAGGGAAAAGATGGGAATTATCTATTGAGGTATAGATGGCTCATAAGAGGGAAGATAGAGAAGATAAAATGGTTTATTCTGATGAGCTTTTGTCACTACAACCTTGTATAATAAAATTTGAAGAATTTGAAGGTCCTTTGGATCTATTACTCCACCTTGTAAAAGAGAAGAAGAAGGATATTTTGAAGATATCTGTAGCATCTATTGTAGATGATTATATAAAATATCTCGACCTAATGAGGAGCTTAAATATTGATATAGCTAGTGAATATCTTCAGATGGCAGCGGTCTTAATACACCTGAAGTCAAAGGCGCTTGTAAATGATTTACTTTCTGATGATGAGGCACAATCTCCTGAAAACAAGAATTTGATAGAAAAAATGCTTATATATCGTAGATTTAGAGATGCTGCCTTTGAACTCGCCAGGAGAAGAGTTCTAATGCGGGATGTCTTTGTAAGAAGGGATATAAAAGAGCTAAGTGAGTTTATACCAGATGAGATCCCTATAGATAATGTGGATATTATTACTTTAACAAGGTTTTACAAAGATATATGTGATCGATCAGATAAAGATTATACGTATGAATTAACGCCAGAGAGGGTATCTGTGTTAAGCAGGATATATGAGCTGATTGAGACATTCAAACAGAAAGACAATGTAAGATTTTTAGATATGTTTTCAAAACATGAAACGAAGATTGATATCATAGTTACGTTTTTGGCAATTCTTGAGATGGCAAGGTTGAGATTCATAAAGATTGTACAATTGCAAAATGGGGAGTTATATATCTCTGCAAATCTTGAAGATGGGATAATGGATGAGAGTATCTTTAGGATAGAAAATCTGGATTATAAGTGAGGAGCATATTATGGATGAACAGAGAGTGAAATCTATTATTGAAAGTATTCTCTTTGTTTCAGAGAAGCCGATTACTGTGAAGGACATAGTAGATGTGCTTGGGGAAGGATTTGATACAAAGACTGTTAGAAAAGTTTTAGAGGATATGGTTCACATCTATGAGAGTCGAAAGGGTGGAATATTGTTAAGAGAGGTTGCTGGTGGATTTCAACTCTACACAAATCCAGAAAATTCAGAGTATCTGAGAAGGCTTATTGATGTGAAGCCATTCAAGCTATCCAGGGCGGCTTTAGAGACCCTGGCAATAATAGCTTATAGACAACCTATAACGAGGGCGGAGATTGACGACCTAAGAGGGGTTGACTCCAGTGGTGCCTTGAGGGTTTTAGTAGAGAGGAGACTTGTGAGGATAGTGGGGAAAAAGGATGAACCCGGAAGACCTTTTCTATATGGAACTACTAAGGAATTTTTAGAGTTCTTTGACTTGAAATCTCTTGCTGAACTCCCAACGTTAAAGGATCTTCAACAGGTTGCAAGGGAGTTCAATGAGGAGAGTGGCGTGGCATCTGGGCAGTTAACTCAGTCAAGCATGCTTACCGAACAGGATTCTTCTCAACCACAGGTTGTGTCATTAAAAGATAATAACCTGATAAGAGGTGGTGATGAGGGCGGTAAGGAGGAGGAACCAGACGGGGATAATAGAGAAGAAATAATAACTCTACAGCTCGAAGAGGCTTTAAAACGAGTGGAGATGAGCAACAAGGCCGTTAAAGATAACCTTGGGTTAAATGAGTTGGCAGATAATCACCCAGTTGGGGATGATTTGATGGATACCAGAGAACAGATGGATACAACTAGGATGACCTCTGGAATTGAGAAGGGAGATGAAGAATAACGATATTGAGTTAAAGACGGGAATAGATATTGTTTATATCCCACGGATAACTAAGATTTTAAATTCTAAAGAGAAAGATTTGTTCTTGAAGAGGTGTTTTGCAAATGATGAGATCGAGGAGTTTTTTAGAAGGAAGAGAAGGGGAGCTGAGTTTTTAGCTGGTAGATTTGCCCTTAAGGAATCACTGCTAAAGATCTTGGATGATAGAAGAGGGGTGAGGTTATCGGAAATATCTTGTCTCTCAAGAGGTGGAAGACCTGTGTTAAAATTTAGGGGTAAAACGATGTCTGCTTTTAAGAATTATAACTTAGCTATCTCTATATCGCATGATAACGAATATGCAATCGCTGTTGTTTTTGCGAGGAGGAAGAGATGAGAATATTTACCAATGATCAGATAAGAGAGTTGGATAAGATAACTATAGAAAGATATGGTGTCCCTTCCTTTTCGCTAATGGAAATAGCTGGGCATAAAGTCTTTGAACAAATATGCAAAAGGTACAAACAGTTAAGAAGGGTGTTTATATTGCTTGGTAAGGGAAATAATGGAGGAGACGGACTTGTTGTAGCCAGACAATTCATCTTAAAGAAAATATGGACAACAATATTACTTACTGAAGAGATTGAAAATTGCTCTGAGGACTTTAAGAAGAATTTTGAGATACTCAATAGAGTTCAAAAAGAGTTTCCATATTTAGAGGCTATTAAGTACTCAGAATCGGATACCGAGGTAATAAAACTTGTTGCAACAGAATCGGATGTTATCATTGATGCCCTCTTTGGAACAGGGATAAAATCCGAACTTAAGTCGCCTTATAAGGAGCTTATACAGCTTGTAAATTCACTAGGACTCAGTGATAAAGTTATTTCCATAGATATTCCTTCAGGACTAAATGGTGATACAGGTGCTCCAATGCCTGAGGCAATAAGGGCATCGTTTACGCTTACATTAGGTGGAGGAAAGGCGGGTCTTTACTCGTATCCGGGTTGTGAGTTTACAGGAGAGATTGTGATTATTGACATCGGTCTACCTATTGAAGGTGTACCTCCGCCTGTTATAGAAGTTACAGATAATGAAATGTTTCATGGAAGATTAAAGCGGGGTGATATGAACTTCCACAAGGGGGATGGTGGGCATGTAGGTATAATTGCTGGTTCTATATATCGTCCAGGGGCGGCGTATCTATCTGCGCTTGGGGCGCTTAAAGGGGGCGCTGGTCTAATTACCTTGATATCGGAAAGGGAGGTAATAGATGGTGTTACAAAACTTTTTCCTGAAGTAATGACAAGGGAAATTGATTACAATAATGACTCTGACGTATATACTTCAAAATTACTTTCAGGTGTTGATTCCCTTGTAATTGGTCCAGGACTCCCTAATGACGAGGTGGCTGTTAGATGGATCAAAAATATCATTGCTACATGGGATAAATATATGGTCTTGGATGCCGAGGCTTTGAAAATAATTAGTCACATTAAATTTAATCCAGAAAAAGTGGTTATTACGCCTCATCCAATGGAACTTTCACGATTAATAAATATCTCTAAGGATGAGATACAAAAAGATCGGATAGGATATTGTATAAAATGTGCTCAGACATTAGATTGTGTAGTCCTCCTTAAGGGAGCTAGGAGTGTGATTTCAAAACCATCAGCAGATTTTACGATTAATATGAGTGGTAACCAATTTATGGCTTCGGGCGGGATGGGGGATCTCCTGTCGGGGCTGATAGGGGCTTTTATATATCAAACTGAATCGGCGTATGATGCAGCAAGACTGGGTGCATATATACATGGACTTGCTGGAGATATTGCAATAAACAATGGCAGATATCCTCTCACTGCAACCTCCGTGGCAGATTTCATCAAAGATGCCATGATTCAGGCGAAAGTCTATGAATGAGTTTCTTTGTTATTCTGTGGAAGATACACTCTATCTTGGTAAAAAGATCGGTAGTTTTCTAAGGGGGGGTGAGATCTTCGGACTCTGTGGAGAACTTGGCTCAGGGAAGACGATGTTTGTTAAAGGAGTTGCAATTGGTCTTGGGTATGATGGTTATGTAAAGTCACCTACCTTTACAATAATAAATCAGTATCAAACTCAGCATGTCAGCCTGATTCACATAGATATATACCGCCTTACAACGTTTGAGGAGTTAATGCTAATAGGTTATGAGTCATATCTTAGTGAGGATTACGTTGTCGTAATAGAGTGGTTTGATAAATTTCCAGAGCTGTCAAAATACCCACATATGAAGATTGATTTTGAATATGTAGATACATCAGTTAGGAGGCTAAAGTTTTATTCAAATTTTGCTAGATATAATGAATTATTAAAACAGCTCTAGTCCTCTTCAATCCTTCTTACTCAGGATCTCAATCTTTTTCCTTGTCTTATCTGCTTCATACTCATTATTCTGTTCTACAAATATCTTTAGAAACATAAGATAAATCTCTTTATCGAATGGATTTAGTCTCACGGCTCTTTCAAGTGCCTCTAATGCTTTGGAATAGTTTTTTAAAGGGAGATATGCCCTTGACAGATTTACAAAGGTTGAATAGTAATCAGGGTACAGATCCTTTATTTTTTCAAGTATATTGGCAGCATCGTTATATCTTTTTGCGTTAATCAAAGCGAATGCCTTTCTGTTTTCAATGTGAGGATTTATTAGCCCAGATTTAGAAGCCTTCTCATATTCTATATAGGCTGCTTCGAATAAGTTTTCTAAGAAGAGTAGGTCTCCTAACTTCATATATTTCATAGTATAGACATCGCCTAAATATTCCTTCTTATTTTTCTTGTTTGAGGTAGGTGCGTAATAAAGTTGTTCTGCCGAATAAGAATTTTCGATTTTTTTCTTTAGGTACTTTAAAAATTCGTCTTCAAATCCTTTAAATGAGCTAAATCCAAAATTTTGAAAGATATAATCCATGTCCTTTTGTTCCTTTATTAAGTTTAACATCCTTTTTACAAATTCAAGTCCGATTTTTTTGTGTAGGTATTCTGATACTAAAAACACTTCAGCAAAAGCTACTGTAGTATCCTCTTGAGAGGGTAGGAGTGCCATAGATGGATGGATCTGTTCGAATGTTATTAAACTGTTTTTCTCGACTCTACGTCTTAAAAGTCCAAGGACATCGGGTCTAAGTGTTGGTATTCTATCTGGCGTGTAGCGGTCGAAATACCTTGCTAATGCCTCATGGATCCAGACAGGTGTCCTCTCATGTGTTATAGTAGAGATCATTAGGTGAATCAACTCATGAGTGGCAGTTCCAATATAGTCATATCCGTCAATCTGAGTTTTAGGTGAAGAAATCATAATCTTATTAAATTTTGTAACAGCAATTGTGTTAGTCTTTTCAATAGCCTCTAATGGTAAGGTGGTTAGTTTTTCAAGGTCGCTTTGTTTATTTAAAATTTCTATTCTGATCTTCTCTTTGGGTTGGTATCCAAAAATGGGTGAAAGAGTTTTAAGTGCATATTCAAGTCCTTCTGTCAGGTATTCTAGATAAACTTCTTCCTTTTCGTCCGGATAGAATATGATGAAATTGTTTGTTTCGTGCCTTTTATACTTTGATGTGATGTGATAAGCATTGATGGCACATCTAATTATATAGTCCTGTTTCTTTGAAAGTGAAAAATGATTGTAGGACTCCTCATATCTTCCTCTGTAAAATGCTATCTTCCCTTTTAAATAAGCACCTTCGTCCTCAGGCAATGTCAAATTAGAGATGAGTCTTTCAGCCTCATCAAGCCTTAATTCCTCAATAAGGTCATTTATCTTATTGTAAAGTACATTTTGCCCGGGATAAAGTTTTAAAGGGATAAGAAAGGATATTAAAAGGAGCAGCTGTTTCACTTTATTATCTCCTCATAATACTGTCTTATAAATTCTTCATAGCCTCTAATCTCTTCGTCTTTCAATGCCTTGAATATCTCATCTCTGAGTTTTTCTTTGGGTTTAAAATCCTCTCTCTTTGGGAGTTCTACCTCTGCTTTCTTAAGTCTTCTCCTCTCCCCGAAATCTCCTTCGATCTCGTTTTGAGCTATTATTTTACTTCGTCTTGAGTGTATCTTAGAGATCTCTTTTAGTGCATCATCCAGTTTTGAAATACTTTCATCAACGTTTGAGCGAGCCAGTGGGATGTCTCCCTTTTTCATAGATAGCAGGGACATATCCATGTTAAACTTGGCATCGATGATATCATTATTTAATTTTTCAAAGTTGCTTCCAAATTCAGAGGAGAGCTTTTTTGACTTTTCAAGGACTGATTCAATATCCTTTTGATTCTTTTTTTGTAATGAAATCAATTGTTCAAGCATCTTTCTTTCTTTACTACTAAGAGTCTGTTTAGAGTTATTAATAATATCTTGTATATTGTCTCTGATCTCAACAGCATCTTTATAAAAAGTCTCAACAATTTTCTTATAGGTCTTTTCCTCTCCAAACATACTCGAGACATTTCTCAGCCACTCCATTTTAGAAACTACCCGCTCAGCCTCTACTAATGCCTCAAAGATTAAGTGATTTTTAAGTAGCTCTGGCATTTGTTTAAGAATTGACTGAGCCTCGACAGATGTCTCATACTCTTTCATGTTCTTAGATTCCTTTTTTATTAGGTAGGCATTTTTAGTTATATCCAAATCAAGCTTCTCTATCTGTGCTATAATCTTTGCAATTCTATCATTAAGTATATCCTTAATTGTGTCATAGTATTTCTTTTTTAAATCAGACTCGAACCTAGATAAGGCAGATGATATTTTACGCTCTTCATCAGTTATTCTCTCAATATCAGACGCCATATTTTTTAGTACATCCATGAGTTCACTGTACCTTTCACCTGATAATCTATCCAGCATATTTGAGAGATCATCTTGTATGTCATCTATCATATTGTCAAAACTATCAAATTT
This sequence comes from Deltaproteobacteria bacterium, assembly GCA_026416535.1. GTDB lineage: Bacteria > Myxococcota > SpSt-1050 > SpSt-1050 > SpSt-1050 > SpSt-1050. The sequence continues at coordinate 13,393 of JAOAFA010000056.1, read as the reverse complement.
TCTTCTAAATTCGGCCATCTCATCTTGCATAAGATCTTCTTTTAGTTCTCCGAGGCTTTTATATATCTCATCAATGTTTCGAGAGACATTTTTCAATGCCTCCTTATTGATGTTTACATCAGAGAAGCTAGTTGACAGTTCTGCCTGAATCTCTCTATAATCTTTTATTCTTCTCTCTAAGAGATCAAGTAGTGCCATAATGTTTATTCTTAATTCCTCGTCTTTTGTTTCATCATACTTCTTTAATAAGTTTTTCAGCTCATTTCTCAGCTCTGTAAGCTCATTTGATAGAAGTGAAAGTGTGAAATAGGCCATTTCTTCGATAATGTCTTGGAGAGCAAGGATATTTTTCTCGAGCATTCTTGTCTCATCGTCTATATAAGATGTAATGTGTGGTGGAAATTTTTCTGTGTCTTTAATCGAAATCTGCTTTAGGGCTGACGTAACCAGATTACTGAAGTATTTTATCTCCTGGATAATTCGTGTTAATTCTCTTGATACATGATCTGTTTTATTTCTATTTGTAATAAATTCTTCTATTTTTATTAACGTCTTACCTTGAACCCCTTTTTCTGATCTCTCTGGAATGTATCTTTTTATATCTTTACTTGTAAGATTTAAAGCGAGGTGATGCAGCATCTCCTTTTTCAGGTTTTTCAGGGTTGCCACATCCTCTTTGAAGTTTTGCGCACTGGAGGGTATTATAATTTTATAAAATTTTGTTCTGCTCTTTTTAGGCCCAGAAATAGTGTCATTGTCTACAGCCTCTAGAGCGAATAATAATTCATTATTGACATATCTTGATAATTCACTGTAATCCCAGAGATATTCACCATTTACTTCTTTCTGGGGTGGAATTATTTCCTTTATTTTAAATGATTTTTCCTTGCCATCAGAGAAAGAGACCACGATATTTATTTTACTTACTCCATAGTCATCAATTGCTGTATATGATAGGTTAATCTTTCTGTCAGCTTTCGATAGAGACGACCCTCTTAGAATATCTTCGGGTCCAGATAGATAGATTTCAGGACTCTCGTCAGGTAAGACTCTAATTCTGTATTCTAGGCTTGAATACTTAACCTTTTTCTTAAACAAATCGAATCTTAAAAGTCCATTTTCATTTAATCCTATCTCACCATCAAAGTAAGATTCGTTCTTTTTCATATCGATAGTGATATTGTTCAAGACAATCTTTGCGTGATCAGCCTTTATCTTATTTTCAATTTTAATTTTTACTACGGTTCCTTTGACTCCTTCTAATACCCTTTTATCATCATATCTTACCACCTTATCTTGACCTGTATAGGAAGGGAAAAAAAACTCCTTTTTTATCTTACCCAAATCTATTAGAATACCTGGCCTTTCTACGGGTTGTTCTTTTTTAACTAGAAAGGCCTTTTTTAAATCAGAATGGTTTAATCCTAGTAAAAAAGCAAGTGATAATACTACTAAAGTGAAGAGACCTAGTAATTTCTTTGTATTCTGCGTAAATACTAATCTACTCTCATCGACAGCCATTAGTGATTTGTTAGTCTTTTGGGCATAATCTGTAATTAATTCAAGCGAGTAATTTTTGTTGTATGAGATAAAGAGTTCATATATCCCTAAAAGGTGTGAATATAGTCCTTCATTGTAAGGCCTTATGACACTAAAGAGCCTTCTCCCAGAATAGTAGATAATTGTACCCATTATATAAATAGCCAATATCAGAATTGAGCCAGTTACGTAGTATGTTAAAAGAAGATTATATGTGTAGTTTTGGGGATATTCTAAGGATATTAACGATAAGAGGATAACCTGAAGAGTCAATTTGAGAAAAAGAAGCAAAAAGAGTGAATTCCTGAGGATTAGTAGATTTCTTAGCTTTTTAAGTCTGTGTGTTATACTTATAAGTGTTAATTTTAATTTGTCTGAATCACAATAATACATAGTTGCTCAATAATATTTTATAGAAACATAACAATCAAGATATATCATTTGCATATCTCACTTTATTGTTTATTTTATTAACTTGCCTAGAGGTACTACCATAATACCTGCCGCATCATTACTTATGATGAGATAGTCTTTGTATGTTACTACTTTGTTTGTGGAATAACCTGTCTTGTAATTTTGTACATGTTGGATTGTCTCATCTGAATCAAGTTTTAATACTACAATTCCGGTATTACCATCTGCAACGAATATGAAATTATTAAAAAATGCGACTCCTCTGGCGGTATCTTGAGTATCATACCCATTTGAAATTTTATATTGGTTTCCCATCTTCTTCAATATGATTAATCCATCTGTATCATTAGCAATCAACAATGAATCTTTATCGTATTGCATTATATCTCTCACTCTTTTCTTAAGCTTTATTCTGTAATCCTCCTTTAAATCACCAGTCCTATAGACTATTAGTCCGTGGTTTTCTGTTGAGACAATTAGTGATGAATCGATTATTTTTACAAATGAACAGTAAGAAGGAGTCTCGACTACTTTGATAACCTTTAGGTTATTTTTGTTTAGAACCCCGAACCCAACAGAACCTAATGATACAAATAGATTCTCATTCTTTATATCTCCATTAATGGCAGAACCAGTAATCTTCTCATTTTTTATAATCGCCGGTTTATCTCTATTTTTAATGTCAATTTGATATATGCCGGAATTACCGGCAAAAAGGTAAAGATAGTCCTCATCTATGATTGAAGAAGCACCACTGTTTTCAACGACCAGATATGAGATCTGTGTTGGGTTATTCTCCTTAAGATGGTAGACTGTAAGACCAGCTGTCGTTGAGGAATAAAGATAATCTCCCTTCAGAGAGGTATGGTAGGTTCTGCTCAAGAGTTCAAGAATTGGATTATTTTCACTTGCAAAGAGAAATAGGGAGTTTGAAAGGATAATAAATAAATATATTCTCTTCATAAATTAACTCCTGCATTAGCTCCTAGTTAGATTTTTAACAAAAAATTATAAAATCCAAAAGAATAATTTATTAAAGTTTTAATATAATACCAAATCTTGCTTTGCCTCTTTATTAGGATCCAAATATCTTCTCTTTTTGTCTTCCCTTTTATCATTGCATTAAAATGTTGTGCGAACATATTATCTGATTCAGTTTCTCTGGCCTCTAAGTCTTTTCTTTTCTAGATCTCACTATGTGGTGTATCTTTATTTACGGAGGCGTTATTAGAAATTGTGGGATCCCCAAAATAAAGGGATGTCGTAGATCTCTATAAGTAATTCTATCTTCTTTTTTATTTTGATCGTTGCATTAACAGAACTCCTCTGTGAAGTCGCCCATGTGTAAGGCTCTTCAACCTTTAATCTGTAGTTTTCAAATTTTTTTACAAAATCGGTGGAGATGGAATTCGCCCATTTGGATAAAGATGGTTGGGCATGAAGTACCCTCAGAGTATAGTGATTCCTCTTCTCATCTCTGTATTTCGCACCAACAGAGCATGGATGCCCTCTTTATCAAGTCCACTGAATACACTGCCGATAGCAAGTGTATAGGGATCTTCAGAATTATTAGGTCAGTTGTATATATCACCCGGTTTTATTGTGTGTCTTAATTTTATATTGGTGGAACAGTATTTAAAAGATTGATCAACAGGTAGATCAAATTATACGCTTTTTGTACCTTAACTTTATTACCACAGGTTTTTAGGTGTCCCAGGTATTGTTGTCTTGTACATAGAAGAAGTAGGATTATATCAAAGTTGTGAGGATGTCTTTTAAAAAGCCCAAGATATGTATTACCAAATAGTAACATGAGGAATTTATTGATCCATTTGTATTCTCCGTTGATGTGATATGCTCAAAGGCAGCACAGGCATTTTTATAAGATAAAGACCCACAAAATAACAAGACAAATTTAAATTTTGCTATCAACCGTCCTGCCATTCTGATGTCCTAAGATACTACAATTGTGTTTTTGGGTATGGAGGCTCTCTGGTTGTATTGAGTTATACACGGTGAAAGGTGTTCGAGAGGCTGCCTCGAGGAAAAACTCCCATACATCTTTTAAAAGAAGCGCGATTGTACCTCTTTATCTTAAGATAAGAGAAAATATATATGATATGTTAGGTGAAGTCATAATGGATGTTTGTGGTTGTACCCAACATAACAAGGACCAGTAATTGGTGGGGTGGCAAGACCTGGCTCTTTTTAATTTAATTTGTATTTTTTTACTTTGTAAAATTTATAGACACTTACAATGTATCTTAACATTTTTATTGTCTTTGTGAGTCTTTTAATTTATTCTTTGTGTGGTGAGGAGATATTATGTGGATGAATTTGTTTAATTTATCTGACACTACAGAGGTGGCTAAAAAAATTTTACAGAGAGGAGAGATGGTTGTATTGACGGGCGCTGGTGTCTCGACGGAGAGCGGTATACCAGATTTTAGATCTCCAGACGGTATTTGGAATAAATATGACTTTACGGAATTTGCCACGATTGATGCCTTGTTGAGGAATCCTGTTAAGGTATTTGGGTTTTTCAAAGAATTTTTGGGTCCTCTCAAGTCTGCTGCCCCGAACAAGGCTCACAAGGCACTTGCAAGACTTGAAGAAGTTGGGCTCGTTAAAGCTGTAATCACACAAAATATAGATAATCTACACCAAAAGGCAGGTAGTAAAAATGTTATCGAACTGCATGGTAATGCATTAAATGCTCGATGTATGGGGTGTCACAAGCCATATACCTTAGATGATATAGAAAATGAGAGATATGGCTTTCCTCCTGTTTGTCCTGATTGCAAAAAACTTATAAAACCTGATGTTGTGCTTTTTGGTGAGAGGTTGCCAGATGCTGCTATAAAGACGGCGTGCCAGTTAAGTATGGACTCAAAGTTGATGTTAGTGATTGGAACATCAGGGACTGTTGCACCGGCAAGTGGACTACCACATCTTGCAAAAAAAGCAGGTGCTGACATTGTAGAGATAAATGTTGAACCTACAATCATTACCAAGACTACCACAGATTTCTTCCTGCAGGGTAAAGCTGGAGAGATTATGAGTGAACTATGTGAAAAGATTCTTAATGAAATTAGCGTAGGGTAAAAGTTGGTATTAAGCCTCAGCTTTTCATAGAGAAAAAATATGGCTTAAGGGTATATACCGTTTGGTAAGCATCATATCTATTTAACAATTAACATTAAAGACTACTTTATCTAATATGCCTTCAATTGTTAGCCTAAGTTTTTCTATTATAGGCGAGTACATATATTCATTATTGACAGAGTAGGTGTTTGTCATTTAGTTTTGAAAGATTGTTTGGTGCATGGTAGAAATGATTTAAATTATGGAAGAGGGAGTTCTTATGTCCTAAATTTTATAAAATATCCCAAGACAATGAGAATATTCTAGTTTACCTATGCTCCACGGGTTGAACTTTGTATCTCTTTTTGATATATAGATGGTGATTATGCGTTTGGGGAGGAAAGAGATTATAGGATTTAGTAGAATTAAGAAAGGTGATGTATTTGCTGTGGTGTCAACTTCTGGTCCGGTCTCAAAGAGGGATATCAAAAAATCAGTCTCGGTCTTTAGGAAAAATGGGTTTGAATTACGACTTCTTTCGTCTGTATTTAAAAGGGATGGGTATTTGGCTGGCTCTGATGAAGATAGGTTCTTTGATCTCAAAGATGCCTTATTGAACGAGGAGTACAAGGCTATATTGTTTTCGAGAGGTGGGTACGGTTCTATGCGGCTTTTGAGTAGACTTTCCACGGTCAAACTATTATCTCCAAAACCCATATTTGGCTTTTCTGATACGACTGCACTTCATGTGTTCTTCAATAGACTTAATTGGATTACTTTTCATTCACCAAATTTGAATGGCTTTTTTAATTTATCAAGCTATGCTAAGAATCTCTTCTTCAATATAATAACTGGTAAAGTTGATTTTAGAGAGATCAGGTACAAGGCGATATTAAAGCTTTATGGTGGAAGAGCCGAAGGTATTCTTATTGGAGGGAATTTAAGTATGATCTCTGCACTCTCAGGTACAAGATTTGACATTGATCTAAGAGATAAAATCCTATTTATAGAAGATATTGGTGAAAAACCTTATCGAATTGACAGGATGCTTACTCAGTTAACTCTAAGGGAGGATGTAAGATATCTAAGGGGGATTGTATTCGGGAAATTTACTGATTGTGGAGATGGCTTAGTTATTAAGAGAATACTTTCAGAATTTTCTTATAAAATAAAGAGACCAGCTATTTATGGAATAGACGTTGGACACATTAAGAACAATATGATTTTGTCCTTAGGTACTAATTATCTTCTCCATGCAGATAAAAAACTCTTAATTCCTTTAGAAAGAGTATTTCTATGAAAGAGATTGACGGACTATTTTACAAGGCTATAGAGGATATGGTCTTCCCATCTGCATCTCTTTTGGTATTTGAAAAAGAGAAAATCCTATACCAAAATATCTATGGCTCATTTACATATGAAGATAAGAGGCCAGTGGATAAAGAGAGTTTGTATGATATAGCCTCCCTAACCAAACCCCTAGTTGTATCACTACTTTTAGCCTTTTTATACCAGATGGATGAAATAGATCTTGAGGATGAGTTGGGGTTTTATTTTAAAGAGTATAAAAAACCGGAGAAATTGGGTATTACAATAAGGGAGATGTTAAACCACCGATCTGGTCTTCCTTCCTACAGAGAGTACTTTAAAGAGATTCCTGAAGATAGGTGGGGTCTACCGATAGCCAGAGATGTTATTATTAGGAATGTGCTAAATGAAAATATAGAAAATCGCGGGAAGACTGTCTATTCAGACATAGATTTTATCATCCTCGGGTATCTTATTGAGATAGTCACAACGACCTGTTTGAGAGAATTCTTTATAGAGAGTATAGCAAAGCCTCTTGCATTGAGATCATCAGATTTTTGTGGGAATCAACAATTTAGAAAAGAAGATAGAATGGTTCCGGTGAGTGAAAATTATATCGGAGTAGATGATGAAAATTCGAGGGCCATGGGAGGAATAGCAGGTCATTCGGGGTTATTTTCTACAGTAGATGAGGTGCACAAGATACTATTAGAGGTTTTCAACTCATACAACAATAAGGATTTTAGGATTTTCAAACCTCCGGTGATGCGAGAGGTACTTAAAAAATCAAATGATTTTCAGAGTGGCTTGTTTAGAGGGGGGTTTGATACCCCTCTATTGGAAGGGTCGCAATATGGGGATTATTTTTTGGGTGAGACAATAGCTCATTTGGGATTTACAGGAACCTCCTTTGCAATAGATTTAAATAGTGGGTTTGGGATTATCTTGTTTACAAATAGAGTCTGTCCAGATAGAACTAATATGAAAATAAGGGAATTTAGAAGACTAATACACAACACACTCTGTCAAATTTTTTATCACATAGAAGGGTAGTACTTGTGAAAAATGTATATATAATAGGTATCTGTGGCACTGCGATGGCGTCTCTTGCCGGGCTGTTGAAATCTAAGGGGTACGACGTATTTGGTTCTGATTCGAATAGCTATCCGCCCATGTCAGATATGCTGAGATCTCAGGGTATTGAGGTATTAAAAGGTTATTCCAAGAAAAACTTGGAAGGGCTTGCGCAAAAGATTGACTTTGCCATTATTGGGAATGTGATAAGGAGTGATAATGAAGAGGCTCGATTCATAATTGATAGTGGAGTAGAGTATTTTTCAATGCCATCTTTCTTGAAAAGGTTTATTTTACCGTCATACAAGACTTTGGTGGTCGCTGGCACACATGGGAAGAGCTCTACTGCCTCTATGTTGGCCTCTGTCTTAACCACATTGGGAGAGAATCCCTCATTTCTCATAGGGGCGGTCCCGATAAATTTTGGGGTGTCGTATCGTCTGTCTGAGGGTGAGTATTTCGTAATTGAGGGAGACGAATATGATACTGCATTCTTTGACAAGTCTCCAAAATTTATGCATTACTTACCGTTTTCGGCGATCATCACCTCTATTGAATTTGATCATGCAGATATATATGGTAATTTTGATATATACAAGGAGCAATTCGTAAGATTTTCAGAGATTGTTGACAAAGGTGGATGCCTAGTAATGAAAGATGATAACGTAATTAAAGAGACCATAAGGCGTAATGATATTAAGAAGGTCTATTATGGGGATAAATCAGATAGTGACTCTTATATCTTGGATACATTGTATAGAGATGGGTTTATGTTTGTATGTGCTGTTTTAAATGGAGAGAGAATAGAGTATAAACTTAGGGTTCTTGGTTATCAGAATGCCTTAAATAGCCTATCAGTTATTACTCTCCTTACATCACTTGGATTTGATAGGAGTGATGTGATTAGAGCCATAGAAGATTTTAAGGGCGTAAAGAGGAGAATGGAATTTTTGGGTGATTTTTCTGGTGTAGGAATTATTGATGACTTTGCCCATCACCCAACAGCTGTTAGGGTTACTATTGATGCGACAAAGAGAGCATTTGTTGATACTAATAGATACAAAAGGCTGATAGCTATTTTTGAACCCAGGTCAAATACTACAAGAAGGAATATATTCTTTGAGGAGTACTCAAAGGCATTTGTAGGTTCTGATATAGTAATAATGTCCAAACCTTATAAAAAGCATGATAATTTAAAAGATGAGTTGGATGTTAAAGGGATCTTACAAAATTTGTCAAAATATGGTATAAAAGGGTTTTGTGGTGAGGATGTTCAAGATATGTTAAGGCTTATCAGCGAGAATGCTCGCCAAAGGGATTTATTGCTCTTTATGTCAAACGGAGATTTTGGCGGGCTTGTCAATAAAACAATAAACCTATTAAAAGGAGAGGTATAGATGGAACCCAAATATAGTGTGTTTGATAAAAAGATTGCAAAGGCTGCCTGTGAGGTTGCAAGAAAGGCAGGACAGACACTTGTTAAACATTATCTAATAAGGGCGCGGAAAAGACTAAAAATAGAGTTTAAAGGTGATCCAACAAATCTTGTGACGGATGTAGATAAAAAAGTAGAGAAGCAGATTGCACAGTATATAGAAAGTAATTTTCCTGACCATGGGATCCTTTCGGAAGAAGGGATTAGTTGTCGACCTTCCTCTAAGTATTTATGGATTGTGGACCCATTGGATGGGACTACAAACTTTGCCCATGGATATCCTCACTTTGCAATATCGATAGGGATTGAGCGAGATGGAGAGATTATTATAGCAGTAGTCTATGATCCTCTAAGAGATGAACTATTCTTTGCAATGAAAGGTCTTGGAGCAAGACTCAACGGGAGAAGAATTCATGTAAGCGCAGAGAAAGAGCTTGACAAGAGTCTTTTACTTACGGGGTTCCCCTATGATATTAGGGTCAGTTATGAGAATAATTTGAATCTATGGAATACTTTTGTGCTCAAATGCCAGGCTGTGCGAAGAGATGGGTCTGCTGCACTGAACCTCGCTTATGTGGCCGCAGGAAGGGCGGACGGATTTTGGGAGATCAAGCTCAAACCGTGGGATACTGCCGCAGGCTCTCTGTTGGTCTCTGAGGCGGGGGGTATGGTAACGGACTTTGTAAATAAACCTGTTGACATATTCGGAAAAGAGATACTTGCCTCTAACGGAAAGATACATTCCCAAATGCTTGAATGTATAAAAGAAACCTGTTGTAAAGATTCTGTGGCAATGCTTGATGGGAAGAACTTTGAACTCAAGGCCTGAGGAAGAAATAATAGTTGTTGCGAGAAAAGGCAACCTAAGTGGAAAAGTAAAGTTTTTATTAATCTTAGGTGTAAGTTTTTTCCTGATATGCGTCAGTGGGATTGGGTTGTTGATTTTGGTTTTGAACAGCTTTTCGAGAGAAATTCCTCTCGTAGATGATATTAAAAAATATACCCCGGACCTGGCCACAAAATTTTATTCCTACGATGATAGAGTTACTGGAGAATTTGCAATAGAGAGGAGGGAACTTGTGGAGGAAGAGGATATACCTGAATTGTTAAAGAAGGCCTTTATATCGGCAGAAGACCAAAATTTCTACAGACATAAAGGAATAGAACCGATGGGGATTTTAAGGGCAGCTATTAAAAACATAAAAAAAGGGAAGAAGGCACAGGGAGGCTCAACGATTACCCAGCAGGTTGCTAAGACATTTGTAGGTAGAGAAAAAACTTATACGAGAAAGTTAAAAGAGATGTTGTTGGCCTTAAAGCTTGAAAAGGAATTTACAAAAGATCAAATCCTTTTTCTATATTTGAATCAGGTCTATTTGGGGCATGGACTTTATGGTGTGGGCGCAGCGGCAAAAGGGTATTTTAGAAAGAATATGAATGAATTAACACTTTCGGAGATGGCGATGTTAGCTGGTCTTCCGCCAGCGCCGAGTAATTATTCCCCTTTTTCGAATCCCAAAAATGCATATAAGAGGATGTTATATGTTTTGGGAAGGATGGAAGAGGATGGATATATAACTAAGGAAGAGAAAGAGGTTGCAATTAATAATCCACCAAAGGTTTATGACATAGAAGACTATTTTAGGGCGAGGGCTCCCTATTTTACTGAACATGTCAGAAGATATGTCCAGAAAAGATACGGGGACAAGGCATTATACAGGGGTGGACTTAAAGTCTACACCACTGTTGATATAGAGAAACAAACAGCGGCTGAGGAGGCCTTGATTAGAGGAGTAAGGGAGATCGACAAGAGACAAGGTTTTAGAGGTCCTCTCAAACACATTGAGAAAAGAGAGATTGAAAACTATATAAAGGTTCTCTCCCGCCAGTTCAAGACAAATACAGATGTTGTTCCAGGTGAGAAGTATTTTGCGATTATAAGAGAAATCAATCCAAGTGGAAGTGAGGCTACCATTCAATTATCTGATAAAATAACTGGAAAGTTATTGGCTAAGGCATCAAAGTGGGCAAGACCATTTGAGAAATCATCTCCATATGAAAAATTGGATAACCTAAATAGGATATTAAAGGTGGGTGATGTGGTGATGGTAAGGCTTGCTACAAAGGCTGATCTTACTCATGATTGGGAGCCCGGCACACTTCTGCCGCTTAATAGTGAAATTGTTGATAGTAGAACTTTTGCCCTTGAACAGGAACCAGATGTCCAGGGGGCTCTTGTTTCAATTGATCCTAATAATGGTTATGTAGTGGCAATGATTGGTGGGTATTCATTTGAATGGAGTGAATTTAATCGCGCATTTCAATCTTGCCGACAGCCGGGAAGTGCATTTAAACCCATAGTCTATATAGCCGCTATAGAGAAAAAGGACTATAATCCGGCGACTATTATTGTAGATTCGCCCATAGTATTTGATGATGCTGATAATAATATAAGATGGAAACCAGAAAATTTTGAGAGTGATTACAAAGGGGATGTTACGATGCGTAATGCAATAGTAAACTCTTTTAACATCCCGGCTGTAAAGACGATGCAAGATGTAGGTATTCAGAATGTAATTGATTATGCAAAGAGACTAGGGATTAGTACAGAACTTGATCCCAATTTGGCCTTAGCCATAGGGGCGTCCTGTGTAACTCTCTGGGACCTTACAAATGTATATACTGTATTTGCTAGACTGGGGACTAAGATTAAGACAAAGTTTATAAGAAGAATAGAGGATAGATATGGAAATGTTCTTGAAGATAATTCGGATTTTTATGACGCTGATATACCGTTTACAAGGAGGATAGAGCGTGGTTTTGAGGCAGTTCTCAATCCACCTGAGAGGGTACTTGGTGCAGATAGCACATTTATTTTGGTAAGGATGTTAAGAGATGTGTGTACATATGGAACAGCAGCTGCCGCCTCTTCCATAAGGCAGCCTGTAGCAGGGAAGACAGGAACAACTAATGATTCTTTTGATGCATGGTTTATTGGATTTACGAGAAATCTTGTAACAGGGGTTTGGGTAGGATATGATAAATATGAGGTGCCTCTAGGCAGAAGGGAAACAGGGGGGAAGGCTGCACTTCCTATTTGGATGGCATACACGAGAAAGGCCTTAGAGGGAAAGATTGAGCCTGATTATTATCCTCCAAGTGGTATCGTCATGAAAAGAATGGATCCGTTGACTGGTGCTATACTCGCGGATGAAGATAAAGGTGGTATTATTGCTCCATTTAAGATCACCACAGATTTCGATCTATTGATGAATAAACAAGCTGTAAAAGGAACCGAAGAACTTTTTAAGCTTGATAAGTAGGATAACTGGCTATTCAAAGGAGCTACTTCTGGCTTTCAGAAAATATGCCAAAGCACCTATAATAATAAATAATCCTGTTTCTACTACAACGGCAGTTATCAAGATCTTTTTTGTTGTAACTATGAGATTGAAGATCGCGAAGGCAATTATGGTAATCAATCCTACAACTGCGTAAGAAAAGATTATTAAACCGAGAATGAAGAAGTAGTCCCACATCCCTTTTGTTCTGAGTTCAGAGCCAGATGTATATATAAGCATAAGATAAATGCCGGTTATTAGCTCAATAAATAACAGATAACCCAATGCTACATAAAAATTTATCCCTCTTGATTCAGGATTTGATAGATAGAGGAATAAAAATGCTGTAAGCCCCATTACTATTGCAGTAATTACGATTGAGGCCACAAGACCAGATTTTCTCTTTTCCATGAGATCTCCTTTATAAGGAAATTCTAATGTTACCTTTGGTGACCGTCAAGAAAAAAGAGCAGACATTATGGTAGATATTCTCTCAATCCCAGGTAGTTCATATTTTTTTGTTTTTTTAACCTAAAATCCTCCTGTCTCGATATTAGGAGGGTGAGAACCTGTAATGTGATATAAGTGATTATAAGGCATCATAATGTCCTTTGTTTCATCTGGAGTTGTTATGAGAATTAGGATGTTTGTAAGATGATGTCTTAAACAACAGAGCTATTTACAGATGAGTGTTTTAGGGAGATTAAAGAGTGAAAAGGTGTTACTCCTAAAGTCAATTCACATCTTTTTACTAATTTAAAATGACACATACCTCAAACCTTTTCTCCATGGGTGATTTAATAGTGGTTTGTATCTCCTCTTTCTCTCCTTTTTCTCTAAAACTTCTGTAGTTCTAAATCCTAAGAAATCCTCTTCCCTTCCTGTCTTTGCCTCATATTCATCTTTATCAGTAGTCTCTACATAGGATAATTTATTACCTCCCCATAAAATCTCTATCCTTCCATCCAGAAGTTCGCATATCTCTACCCACCTTCCACAGAAACTACTTATCCCGACCAAAGGAAGGAGTTAGTAGATCTTCTCGCAAAATCTAATTGTATTCTCCTTGTTCACATTTCTTGTCTGCTTTATTGAAGAATAAACACAGGCTTTTTATCCTTTTGATCTGGCACGTAGAGGCTTTCTAAATCATGAGAAGTCTTACTTTTCTAATAGTTATATCCCATGATATTTTAAT
>JAOAFA010000052.1 GCA_026416535.1 Deltaproteobacteria bacterium | reverse complement strand
CTAAATTGTATTCAAAAAAGTATGTTCTCTTTCTGTTCTTGCCTCATATTCATCTTTATCAGTAGTCTCTACATAGGATAATTTCTTACCTCCCCATAAAATCTCTATCCTTCCATCCAAAAGTTCGCATATCTCTACCCACCTCCCACAGAAACTCTTTATCCCCTTTAATGGAATAATTTGATAAATCTTCCCACTGAATCTGACGGTATTCTCCTGTTCACCTTTCTTGCATGTTTTACTGAAAAGATAAGGTCAAGGTCTTTATTCCCTCGTATAGCCTCGTAAAGGCTTTCTACCTCTTTAAGAAGAAGGCTATCATACATGTGACATTTCAAATTAGTAATATCCTGTGACATTTTAAAATAGTAACCACATGACTTATACAAGGACTTGAAAGGAGTGTGAATAAGTGATATAATTATATTTAGCATGGGGGCGATGTGGGTTCGACAGGGGCTGTGAGGTTTAAGGTGCATGCCGCGGGTTCCTGCGTAACCGCGTTAAAACTATGCAGGAAACACAGATGCCAACGAGAATTTGGCACTCGCTGCCTAATTAGAGGTGGCCGTTCGTTATGTCTTTCTCCTGTCGGGGCATAACGGGCGTCAGGTAGACAGGATAGTCTGAGACTGATTTCGTGGCGGTCTTAGATGAGATTTTACCACGGATAGGATACAAATAGCCTGTCTGTGGGCGATTTTTATCCGAAAACAAAACACAGACTAAGCATGTAGTATCCTTAAAAGTAGCGCTTCTGGACGCGGGTTCGATTCCCGCCGCCTCCACCAAACCAAATAATAAAATAATTTCTAGGGCTTTGTATATATTGGGGTTCGGGGGCTATTATATATATTTGATTTGTTTTTCTTCAAAAGATTTGAATTTTTATTGCTTATGTTTTAGTATAGAAAATGTGGAGGAATTATTATGGGACACAAAAATGTCTTAAAGTCGATTTATTACACTGTAGTCATCTTATTACTTACTACATATTGCTCGGATGAGGAGCCGGATAGACTCAGACAGAATAATGATGCCTCGAGGAGAGACGTATCTTATGATACGGCAATTGAAGATACAATTGTCGATGTGGGGGAAGATATTATGTTGGATGTAGGAGATGCTGTAGTCAGTGATGTGCCCGAAGATGTGTGTATTCCTGATTGTAGTGGGAAGCAGTGTGGAGATGATGGATGTGGTGGAGTATGTGGTGATTGTGGACAAGATGCCGAATGCTTTGAAAATAAGTGTAGATGCCTTCGTAAGCATGATAATTGTAATAATGATTGGTCAGATGGTTGTGAAGTTAATTTTTATACAGACCCCAAAAATTGTGGGAAGTGTGGTTTTGTTTGTAATGTCAAAAATGTTAAAAATGTATTGTGTGAAGATATGGTTTGTTCTTATGATGAGTGTATTCCGCCGTATAAAGATATGGACTATGATAGAAAAAACGGTTGCGAAATGTATTTTTACTGGCCCTTCAGATATGGCACTGTTGCTCAAGAAAGTGGAAGGGCTGTAATTGAGACTAAGGATGGTGGTTTTTTGCTAGTTGGGAATACCAATATGAGGGGAAGTGGTAATACAGATATTTTAGTTAATAAATCGGATATGTTTGGCGAGACTATATGGCAGAGGGTTGTGGGAGGTGATAAAGAAGATTTTGTGGTGTCTGTAGCAGAGGATGTAGATGGGAATTATATCCTTGGTGGATATTCTAATTCATTTGGTATGGGGGGATACGATATCTGGCTTGTTCTTTTTGATGCGATTGGGAATGTTAAGTGGCAGAAGACATATGGCAGTGTAAATGATGATAGATTGTTTTCGCTCAAGTCTGTGCATGATGGATTTATTGTAGGTGGTTCGTATAATGCCAGTTGTCCTACCTGTGGCGCGATATTGGTATTTAAGGTTGATAGGAGCGGAGATTTTGTGTGGCAAAGGCAATTTGGTGGAACAAATGATAGTGGAGCATTTAATCTTGATATATCTCCGTCAGGGGATATACTGGTCTCGGGGGCATTAAATACGGGATGTCAAACCTGTTATGACGCTGTCTTTTTAAGATTGGATAAGGATGGGAATAGGATATTTAGTAAGCAGATAGGCAGTTCCGACAATATAGAAAGAGGGTATGCTGTAGTGGCTACTAGTGATGGGGGTGCCATAGTTGGGGGAGAGGTGCCTGTTAGTGGAAGTGGATTAGATATGTTCTTGATGAAGTTTGATAAGTCTGGGAATCTCATTTGGCAGAAAACTTTCGGAGGTCCCGACAATCAAAAGATATATCAGGTCATAGGGACAAAAGAGAACAATATAATATTGCTTGGTGAGACGATGTTTTATGGTTCGGGTCAGTATGATTGCCTCTTAATTAAGGCTGATATGATGGGTAACATTTTGTGGCAAAAGACTTATGGTGGTGATAAAATTGATAGATGTTATTCTATCTCCTTGGTGTCTGATGGGGGGTATATCTTTGTTGGGGAATCATATTCGTTCGATCCTTCTTTAGAGATGATAGTATTTAAGACAGACAGGGATGGTGTGTCAAAAGGCTTGTGCCCAGACGGATTTGGCAAGCTAGTCTCACTGAAAGTAAATAATTCTAGCATTCCAGTTAAGGATTTGAATATTCAATCCTTTAATACTAGTGCTGCTATAACCTATACTAGTGCCTTTGTGGATATTTCTGGAATTGGCAATAAAATGTTGTGTAAGGAAAAGTGAAAGTTTGAGAATTTTATTATATTCTTGACCTAATTATTATGTTGTTGTAAAAAGCTTTTCATTATTTTCATTATTAAAGGAGGTATTTGATGAAGGCTCTGAGGTTGATTCTAATCTTTACATTTATAGCAATCTTTTGCTCATTGGCGAATGCCGCAGAGAAGGAAGAACTGATTTTTGAGGAGGATATACCAAAACTTAAGTTTCTTGAAATACATGGATATTTTAGACTCAGAGGAGATGTCTTTTACGGGCTTGACCTTGGGACCTTTAACTGGGTAGATTCCTCTTATAGTAGTAGGATATTACCACCAATCTCGGGGAGGTCAGGCGGCACACCGACTAATCCTGCGACTGTGGAACAGAAGCCAATGTCTAATTCAGATACATTAGGTGGTGCCAATATGAGATTTAGGTTGGAACCTATTTTAAATGTTAGTGAAGATATAAAGATTCTTTCACAGATTGATTTACTGGATAATCTAGTTTTTGGTTCAACTCCGGAGGCATATCAAGGAACGACAGGTTTGAATGAATTCTATCCGCTGCCCATGTTTTCACAGTCTCAAGTGGCACCTCACAAAGGCTATAATTCTTATGTAGATTCGATAACGGTGAAGAGGGTGTGGGCCGAGGTTATGACCCCTTTTGGACAACTAAGGTTTGGTAGAATGCCCTCTCACTGGGGGTTGGGAGTACTTGTAAATGATGGTAACTGTTTTGATTGTGATGGAGGATCTACTGCTGATAGAATAGCATTTGCAACAAAAATATTTGGGCATTACATTGTGCCCGGTATTGATTTTGTGGCTGAAGGTGCTAATACGAAGTTGGTTAGCCCTGTCACTGATTATCCTCTGGAACAATATTATGTGCCAATGGATGCGGATCAGAGGGACGACGTAACTCAATACATCCTTGCCGTTGTCAAGAGATATTCAAGGGAGGAGGAGAGAGAGTTGTTGGAAAATGGTAAGTATGTGTTGAGCTATGGAGTGTATAATGTGTTTAGAAACCAGGCCTATGACTATCCAAAGTATTATTCGGAGGGACAGATCCCTTCGAGTTATCAAGACATTACCTTTAGAAAGGCAGAGGTATATATTGGTTCTCCATGGATAAAATTTATTAAAAACAGGTTGCATCTGGAGACAGAATTCGATTTTATCATAGGTAAACTTGGTAGTGCCACCAATCCTGAGTCTGACTACCCTCATGGTCCAAAGGAGGTAGATAAGGACATTCAGATATTTCAATGGGGTGGGGTAGTTAAAGGGCATTATAAATTTCTATCAAATGAGGCGTTAAAAGTCGGTCTCGAATTTGGTATTGCCAGTGGTGATGATGCACCTGGTTGGGGACTCCAACCTCTTCAGAAACCGGCTACCATTGTGATCAAAGATGCAAGCGGAAAGATTGTTAGGCAATTTGATTCTTATGGAGCATCTCCATTTGGTCCTAAGCAATTTGGAGATTTTAAATTTATTGAGAATGATAAGGAATGGACAGTGAGGGATAAAAACATTACTAATTTTAGATTTAACCCTGATTACAGGATAGATATGATATTGTGGAGGGAATGTATTGGACAACTGACTGATGCATGGTATGTAAAGCCTTCGTTGGACTATACTATTGTTGAAGGTTTCAATGTTGGACTCGATGTAATATATTCGCAAGCAATATATGATGAATCGACTCCTGGAGACGGTAAACCACTAGGTCTGGAATTTGATTTTCATTTAAGGTATGAAAGTGATGATAATTTTATTGCTGGATTAGACTATGGATTTTTAATTCCGTTCTCAGGTATGGATAACTTAGGTGCTGATAGATTAAAAGGTAAGGCACATAATCTACCTCAGGAGCAGGACCTCTCAGCGGAGACGGCACAGAGAATTAGAGGTTATTTGGGTATAAAATTTTAATCTGAATTTTATTGATTATCTTTGTTTTTTTTGTTAGCAATTTACGCCCTCTTAGGGAAGAAAGGAGCAAGGGATGTTTAGTGGTGAAATAATAAGAAATCAGATAGTTGCCCAATCTCATGGAGGTGGTGGAATTTTGGAGATGCTCTTCCCGCTTATAATTGTATTTGCAATTTTCTACTTTTTAATGATCAGACCGCAGCAGAAACAAATGAAAAAGCACAAAGAGATGCTTGATAATTTAAAGCGCGGAGACAACGTGGTTACTAATGGCGGGATTATCGGGAAGATATATCAAATAAATGGAAACCTCGTCATGCTCGAAGTAGCTGATGACATTAGAATAAAGGTGCTTAAGAACCAAATAGCGGGATTATTTTCATTTGAGAATAGTAATTCAAAAAAAGAGGAATAGTTTATGGAAAAGAGTTGGTGGTATAAATTTTGGTTTACTATATGTGTGATAATCCTGTCTTTTGCATATCTTATCCCTACCTTTATGGGAGATAAGACTCCAGAGTGGTATAAAAAGCTAAATGATAGGAGAATTAGGCTTGGGTTGGATCTACAGGGCGGAATGCATCTTGTATTAGGTGTTGATATTGATAAGGCTATATCTGATAAGGCAGATTCATTTGCAACAGATTTAGAGAGTATCTTGAAAGAAAAAGGTATTGAATTTAACAAGATTGAGAGAGTTGATGATTCTTATCAGATAAAGATTAGCTTTAAATCACATGAACATGCTGTTTCTTTTGAAGAAAAGGTTATTAAGGAGTACCCGCAATTTACAATTGTAAATAGGGGGGGTAATGATATTATTATTGACTTTAATGATGAGTATGTAGCAAATCTTAAGATGACAGCTATTGATCAGGCAATGAAGACACTAACTAATAGAGTTGATGAATTTGGAGTGGCAGAGAGGTCTATTGCTAAAAAGGGTGATAATGCAATCCTTGTTCAGCTTCCAGGGTTAACTGATCCGGAGAGGGCAAAGGGACTTTTGGGACAGACAGCTCAGTTGGAGTTTAAGCTTGTAGAAGATACAGTAGATCTTTTTTCACAATACAAAGATAATCTTCCCGAAGGGATAACATTTGATAGAGCTATCTACGAAGGGAAAGATGGGCAACCCGTAACAGAACATTATCTCGTTTCAAAAGATAAAGAAAAACTCTTAAATTTTATTAAAGGGGTAGATACAAAAGGTTATCAAATAGTTTTAGGGAAAGAACAGAGAGAGCTTGAGACCTATTATAGGACCTATGTGGTTCAGAAAAAGACACCACTTACAGGCGAATTTATTACCAGGACGGATGTATTAATAGATCATGAGGAGAATAGACCTTATGTGGGGCTTTCTTTTGATGTCCAGGGTGCTAAGATCTTTGAAAAGCTTACTGGAGACAATGTTGGAAGGAGGATGGCGATTGTATTAGACAATTTCGTAGATTCAGCTCCTGTAATTAAGGAAAAAATTAGTGGTGGAAATGCTAGAATTACGTTAGGGGCAATGAAATCCTATGAGGAATTGCTAGAAGAGGCAAATGACCTTGCGATAGTACTTAGGAGTGGTGCCCTCCCAGCTCCGGTGGAGATACTTGAAGAGAGAACTGTTGGTCCAACTTTGGGTAAGGACTCAATAGATAAGGGTATAAAATCCATAGTTATAGGGACATTGCTTGTGTTGCTCTTTATGATGATCTATTACAAGTTGTCGGGGCTTATTGCCGATTTTGCGCTTGTGCTTAATTTATTCTTAATCCTGGCTATAATGGCATTTTTCGAGGCCACGTTGACCTTGCCCGGTATGGCAGGACTTGTTCTTACATTGGCAATGGCTGTTGATGCAAATGTGTTGATAAATGAGAGGATTAGAGAAGAGGTTAGAGCTGGTAAGACACCTAAGGCGGCTATTGAGGTTGGATATGGAAAGGTCTTTTGGACAATTTTCGATGCAAATCTTACAACTCTTATTTCGGCAATTATTCTTTTTCAGTTTGGAACGGGTCCTATTAGAGGATTTGCTGTGACAGTTACAATAGGTATTATTGCCTCAATGTTTACAGCTATTGTCGTGACTAGGTTGGTTATGGATAGGATATATCATTCACATAAAATCGAAAAGATTAGCATATGAGGAGAAAATATGTTAGAGATAATTAAGCCCGGTACAAATTTTGATTTTGTAGGAAAGAATAAATTCTTTGTTTCATTATCTAGTATCTTTGTTGTCTTGTCACTTATATGCCTTTTCTCTATGGGTCTGAATTTTGGAATTGATTTTTCTGGAGGGACAGAGATACACCTTAGATTTGATAAGCCAATATCTGTAGAGCAGATAAGGGTTATTGTAGAAAAATCTGGATATACAAAGGCAAATATCCTTTCAATAGGAGAAGAACAAAAGGAGTATGTTATTAGGGTAGCCGAGTTTGCATCAATAAAAGATTCTGAGGCGCAGAGGATTAAGGAGTTATTAATTAGTAACTATGGGAAGGATAAAATAAAGAAATTTAAATTTTCTGGTGAAGCAGGGGATAAGTTTGAGATTAAATTTACGGAGGAAGTAGATATATCCAAATTAAAAGAGTTTCTTATTTCAAATAAGGTTGATTGTATAGATGTCAAGAGAGAAGGAAAGACCACAGAGTTTCAATACCTTGTGATTTTAGCAGGTATTTCAAAAAAGATTGAAGAGGCTATAACAAGAGAGGTAGCAGGTGTGAAAGTAGAGATTATCGGTGTTGATGCCGTAGGACCACAGGTGGGAAAGGATCTTCGAACAAGTGGATTACTTGCGGCGATTTATTCTCTTATTGCTATTACAATCTACGTAGCATTTAGATTTGATTTTAGGTTTGCACCGGGTGCCTTTATTTCACTCCTGCATGATGGATTAATAACGATAGGAGTACTATCATTGATTAGACTTGAGTTTGATATGACAGGCCTTGCGGCGATCATGACACTCCTTGGGTATTCTATTAATGATACTATTGTCGTTTATGATAGAATTAGAGAGAATCTTGTTAAATATAAGACGAAGACCCTTGCAGAGATTATAAATATAAGTGTAAATGAAATGCTGGCGAGAAGTATAATTACATCTCTTACTGTTCTGTTGGTAGCTAGTGTATTGTTGTTTTACGGCGGTCATACCCTTAGGACTTTTAGCTTTGTTATGTTCTTCGGTGTGATTATAGGGACCTACTCTTCTATATATATAGCAGCTCCGATATCTTTATATATTGAAAGGTTTATTAATTATTATAAGCTAAGATCAGTTAATAGATGAGATGATATGAGATGCTTTTAGGTAAAGGAAGGATATATAGGTGGCTTTATAATGAGATAGAGGCAGAGAAAATAAGAGTCCTGACGAGAGGACTTAGAATAGATAAGTCTATAGCAAAGATCTTGTTGAATAGAGGAATATCCGGGGTGGAGGATGCGATTAAGTTTCTAAGATCTGATATAAAGGATCTTCTTCCGCCAGAGACTATGAAAGATATGGATAAAGTTGTAGAAAGGGTTATTTCAGCTATTAAAAACAGAGAGGTTGTCTTCATATATGGGGATTATGATGTTGATGGTATAACATCTATCTCACTTCTCCTGAATTTTTTTAGAACTCTTAATATGGATGTCTTTTATTATATCCCTGATAGGCAGAGTGAAGGTTATGGTTTAAATAAAGATGCCATTGATAAGATCGTTTTAGAAGGGGCTAAACTTATTATATCTGTTGATTGTGGTATAAGCGCAAGAGAAGAGATAATATATGCGCGTGAAAAATATAATGTTGATATTATTGTAATTGATCATCACAGGGTGGTTGGTGATTTACCTGCGGCTTACGCGATATTAGACCCTTATAGAGATGATTGTGAATTTGCCTTTAAGCCTCTTGCAGCAGTTGGTGTAGTGTTTTATTTCTTGATCGCCCTTAGAAAGAGACTAAGAGAGATTGGATTGATAAGTCCTACAGCACAACCAAACCTTAAAGATTATCTAGACCTTGTCGCTTTGGGGACAGTAGCAGATATTATGCCTCTAAGAGGAGAAAATAGAATACTTGTCAAGCATGGACTCAGAGTCTTAAACAAGAATAAGAGGATAGGTCTTTCTCAATTGATACAGAGTTGTGCAGGAAAAGTTGAGAAAATATCGAGTAAAGAGATAAGTTATAGGATTGCCCCGAGACTCAATGCTGCGGGAAGAATAGAAGACCCAAGATATGCAGTTCAACTTTTGACTACTGATGACCCTGAAGTAGCAAGGAAACTGGTAGCAGAATTAAATAATCACAATTCAAAAAGGCAGAGAATTGAAGAGGAAATATTTAGGCAAGCTATAGAACAGATAGATAGATCCATAGATTTAAATTCGAGGTCAAGTATAGTCCTTTACTCAGATAACTGGCACTTGGGGGTAATAGGTATCGTTGCATCTAAGATCTCTAGAAAGTTTAATAAGCCTACAATCCTCTTTTCTGTCAAGGATGGTATAGCGAAGGGTTCAGGGAGGAGCGTGGGGGGATTTGATTTAATAGAGTGCATAAAAAAATGTAGCAGTTATTTGTTAGAGTATGGTGGACATAAAAGCGCAGTAGGGTTGAGCCTAAATGTTAAGAATTTAGATGATTTTATAGCCGCATTTGAGAGTGTTGCTCAGAGTAACTATCAGAATATCAATGAATTACCTGATATATTAGTAGATGATATTTTGGAACCTCAAGATATAGGGAAGGAATTCTTTAGTAAACTTGAACAGCTTGCCCCTTTTGGCAATGAAAATCCTGAGCCAGTCTTTTACTCTGAAGGATATAGGGTTGTTTCTTATAGGTATCAAAAGGGTGCTGGTATCTTACAACTAAAGAAGGATAGTCGGCAGGAGATAGGACTCATCTGGATTGAAGAGGAGATGTTAACTAATATACCTGAGAGAATAAACATCATTTATACTCCATTTCTGGATAATTATTTAAACACAGAGATCCTCAAGCTTAAGATTCTCGATTTTTCAAAGGCATAAAATCTCTTGGTTTTAAAATGTAAGAGTATCTAATTCTTGCTTTCTGTTTGTGTTAGCCGGAAGTTCTAAAACTTTCTTGGTTTATCTCTCCTACCTGAATAAAGCGCCTACGTCTGAGTATGAATTCGATAGGGGGCTGAATTAACTATTTAATGGGAGTAAATTAAAGATGGATGGTATTGAATGTGGTTGGGAAGTTTTTAAGAGAGTGTAATTTGCAATGATCTCCTATTAAAGAAACTTTTTAATGTTGGTGTGCAAGGTATTTAGTTGTTCTCTTGTTTCGTTTTTAGGGATATATGAAACTTTTTGTGTATTGTCACTTTTATTTAATATCCCTTTTAATATTAGATAATCGATAGCGTTCTCTATGGTTACCTTAGAAACGGATTCAAGATTCTTAATCTTAGCCCTGTCGTACATAGAGAACCCATATGATTGTATTTTTTTGATTAGAGACTTTTTATCGATTTCTATTTCGTTAAGATTGTGAATGTATTCTACTGTAATCAGGTATGATTCTAAAAATGAGGTTAGGAAACTTGCCAGTAGTTTTGCATATTCAATATACTCAGAATTTAGTATTATTGTCTCACCTTCTGTTCTGATAAATCCCATCTCAAGGGCAAGTTTAAATGATTCTTCAAATTCGGTCTCAAAGTCTACATTTACCTTAAATATGAATTCATTTTTCAGGATGTCTCGAAGAGATTTTGAGGTTTGTAGTATTTCACTTTTAGTGCATTTGAACTCTTTGAATGTTAGGATTGATGCTGCAGCAATAGAGATGTTCAGTGTGAAGTGGATGAAGCCATTTTTGTAGTAGTCTAATAGAAATCTTTTCCCCTCT
This sequence comes from Deltaproteobacteria bacterium, assembly GCA_026416535.1. Classification (GTDB taxonomy): domain Bacteria; phylum Myxococcota; class SpSt-1050; order SpSt-1050; family SpSt-1050; genus SpSt-1050. The sequence continues at coordinate 2,620 of JAOAFA010000052.1, read as the reverse complement.
GTGGCCCTATAAACATATCTTCCCTCCTGATTCTCCTTTACCGATATGGATTTATCATTGATAAATCTTTTTAGTGTCTGGAATATAGCCTCATTTAAGTTGCTTAATGTAGAGGCTATTTTAACATTTTTTCCTTTCTTTACGATGTTTAAGAGGAATTTTGCATAATCCTCGATTTCTTCAATTGAAAACCAACGCCTATTATCAGAAAGTATGATAGCGCATAAAATGCCTGAAGGGGAGACAGTGGCAATCTGATTAATTTCATATGTAATCCTGTAGCCTAGAGCTAATATATCTGATTTCTTTTTTTCCTCATTAATAAAATTACCAGTATAACCTCTTTCAAAGAGAAAATGTTTTATGGATATTGGTTCACCGAATTGAACATATATATTCCCGTATTTGGAGGTTAGAACCCCTGTTGTCTTGACCAAACCTTTTATGTCTTCTTTTGATTTTTCGTTTCCTAAAAGCTCTTTCATGTAAGAACCGGACTCAATTACCTTCTCATAAAGTATTGATATAGGTACGAAGAATATATCCTCACAGGCTCCATCTAAATAGGAATCTACCATATAAGTCAGTAGCCCGAATTTAGGGGGTAGTGTCTTTCCAGTTCTGCTTCTGGTTCCTTCGATAAAGAATTCCTGTGTCCATCCATCTTTTAGGAGTCTTTTCATATATGCCTTAAAAATGCTTATATATAACTCGTCTCCCTTAAATGTCCTTCTAATAAAATATGCACCTGATTTTCGGAAAATGTGTCCCATAGGCCAAAAGGAGAGATTGTCTCCAGCTGCTATGTGTGGGACGATTATATCGTTGTTGTAGAGAATCTGCGAAATTATTAGATAGTCCACATGGGATCTATGCATTGGACATAGGACAACAGGTCCTCTTCTTAGAGTCTCTTTTAGTCTATTGATTCCTTCAATATTATATTCGACTTTTATATCGGTAATCTTCCATATAGCCTTAAGAAGTATGTCAAAGAATTTGAGATAGTTATAGTCGAGGTTGCACACCATCCTTTTTATTATCTTTTCGGCCCTCTTTTCAAGTTGGATCTTACTTTCTTTTCCCTCGTCAGAAAGCTTTTTTATAGTATCAACAACTAGAGAATCATTTATTAGGAGTTTCTCCATTGATTCAGGTTCTCTTTTTATAGGGCCTGTTAGTGCCGTTTTTTCTCGTGATATATTTTTATACACAAGGTATCTTATCCTTCTTGATATTGCGTCTGTGCTTCTCCCTTCCATTTCATTTAGTATTTCTAATATGTTGATTGGATCACCTATTCTTACTTCTCCACTTTTATGATAAAACAACATTGTGAAAATTTCCCTTAAGAATGTTGGTGAATCTCTTTCTCCTAAGAGGATATCTAAAAGCCCTTGTTTTTCTCTGGAGGGTCTTTTTTGATAAGCTATGAGAATTGGTATTAATATTATAGGCCTTTTTGTGTCTCTTTGTGTTTCGATTAGTGTCTCGATATAATCTATATCGTAAAAGACATTTGGTCTAATTATAAAGCGCGGCTTTCTTAGAAAGATTAATGAAGATTCTCCAGCTAGTGTTAGTAAATTTAGTCTATGCTTTAGTTCTGATGGCTTGCCTGTTACTCCTTTGATATTTATTTTGCTGAGTCTGAGTAATTTTGAAATGGGTTGGTATAGCCAGAGTCTTATTCCATTAACAAATCGTGCCAGAGGAAGTCCAAATTTTGAAAAAACAAAGTTTAAATATAAAAAGGAAAGAAAAGAGCGTGATAGCATAGTGTAAACAACAGTTCCATTCTTTGTTGCAGCTCTTATCTTCTCAATTTCACTCTCATCAAATTTTATTTTTGAAAAGAATTTATTAAAGATCCATCTTATTAAAAATCCATATTCATTATGCATTGCATCGGGGATGGGAAGTTTATTTATATCGGGTTTGTAGATTGTGTTTCTTAGATCATCCATAATATCATTTTAATATTGCGGTTTCTCACTAAACTGAAAACCCATTTAATAAATAGAAACAACTTAATATAACATAATATTTCATTTAACAAGGAAATATTTGGAGATCTCTTTGCTGTATAGAAATGTCATATGGAAAAAACAATTACTAACTGAATGATCATGAGTAACAGTTGTCTATTTTTTATAATCGAATATCGTATGAAGAGTCCTATTAAAAACATTTTGAAAGGCCTTTCATGGGTTTTTTTGAGTTGTTATAATGATTTTCATCAGCGATTAAACAAACAAGTTTCGATTATTTTTGTAAGTGCTTTATCTCTCTAACTCTCTTATTATAGTTCAAGTTTGTAATTTAACTTTTGTTAGATTAGGGGACAATTTGTCTTTATTGAAAGGGTGGAATTATAGGTATTGATGTAGAGCGAGCTCTTCTTGACTGGGTGATTTGAAAAAGTGAGGTTAGGAAATTTTTAAGGAGAAGGTTTTATTTACCTTGTTTGAGATACATCTTCGTAAGGATAACTCTTGTTGATAAAATATGGTTTTTTAGTATATATAATGAGTCATCTTTAAGGAGGATAAAACATGAAAGTGAAAGTGTTTATAAGGAATGTGACGGCATCAGTCCCTGGTAGCTTTGAAAATATATT
>JAOAFA010000036.1 GCA_026416535.1 Deltaproteobacteria bacterium | reverse complement strand
ATGTAATGGAAGCCGATAAGTTTATAAATGTTCCTATTGCAAAGACGCACGGTATAGCAAGGCTCACGCTTGGGATGAAGAATCTGATGGGTGTAATTGGGGGCTCCAGAAGGAGGTTTCATCAGGATATTGATCAGTGCCTTGTTGACCTAGCCTCAGTTCTCAGACCCACACTCACTGTTCTAGATGCAATAAGGATTCTTACGGATAATGGGCCAACAGGCGGAGATCTCAAAGATGTCAAAAGGCTTGATACAATAGTGGCGGGCAGGGATATGGTGGCAGTAGATGCATACGGATGTTCGTTCTTCCAGACAATACCATCGGATATAGGATATATTCACCTCGCTCACAAGGCAGGACTTGGGCGGGAGGATATAGAAAACCTTAAAGTAAAGAAAATTGAATTGTAGATTATGAGGAAATTAAGAATTTTTACTCAGATATTTTTCTTTTTGAGCTTTGTCTTACTCTTCATATTCACAAAGTCTGATGCTGAAAATAGTACCTTTATCGATGTCTCACCTATCTTTTATATTGACCCACTTATTTTAATTGCAAACTTTATCTCAAATCACAGTATAAGTCTGTTATTTTTATTTTCAATCATAACTATTGTCCTGACTATTTTTACTGGAAGAAGTTTTTGTGGCTGGATTTGTCCGTTGGGAACAATCAACGATTTTGTTGGGAAATTAAAATCCAAAAGAGTAGAAAAGATTAAGACTGAAAATCTCAGAATAAAATATTTCATTCTGATATTTGTCTTAACACTCACAATTTTCGGAGTGAACATATCGGGCTTTTTTGACCCTCTTGCATTATTAATAAGGTCTTTTACTATTCTCTTTTATCCTTTTTATAATTTGTTAGTCCATTCTGTATATGACTTACTTACGAAGACTGAATCAGAGCACCTCACAAATATCTATTCTTTTCTTAAAACGTATCTCATAGAGAACAACAGAATATACTTTTATCAGTCGGTTTTTATAGGAGGTTTGTTTATTTTCATTCTTCTTGCAAATCTGATATCAAACAGATTCTGGTGTAGATGTATATGCCCACTGGGAGCTCTTCTGGGATCAATTGCGAGATTTGCTCTTGTTAAGAGAGTTTCCAATCCCTGTAGGGATTGCGGAATATGTGAGGTCAACTGCAATGGTGGGGCTATGTTGTTCAATGAGAAAAATGAAAACAGGTCAGAGTGCATCCTTTGTATGAACTGTACAAGTCTCTGTCCTGATAAATCTGTCAGCTTTGTGTTGTTCAATAGATTTAATGATGGAGGGATTGATATCGGCAGAAGGCAAATGTTTATTTCGGTTGGAACAGCAGTTATCGCATATCCACTCTTTAGATCAGCGGTTAGCAGTTCCCAGAATTTTCATAACCCAACTCTGATAAGACCCCCAGGATCAGTAAGGGAGGATGTGTTTATAAAAAGATGCATAAAATGTGGTGCCTGTATGAAGGTATGTATTACAAATGGCCTTCAGCCGACTCTCTTTGAAGCAGGCTTTGAAGGCATGTGGACTCCACATCTTGTCCCAAGGATCGGTCATTGTGAATATAATTGTAATCTTTGCTCACAAGTCTGTGCAACCGGGGCCATAAGGCCTATTACAATGAGTGAAAAAGTCAAAATCAAGATTGGAACTGCACACATAAATAAAGACAGGTGCATTGTTTATAAGGAGGCAAAAGGGTGCCTCGTCTGTGAAGAGGTCTGCCCTGTGCCTGAGAAGGCTATAAAAATAGAAAATATCTCGGTTCAGATTAACAATAATATAAGAAATGTAAAAGCTCCGAGAGTGATTTCTTCTCTCTGTATTGGGTGTGGAATATGTGAGAAGAATTGTCCTGTGGTAGATGCACCTGCGATTTATGTAACTTCAGTGGGAGAGAGAAGGTCGGAAGAAAATCAGGAACTTTTATAATAGATATAGTGACCAATCTGTCCAAAGGAGATTCCCCCGTCGTTGGGAGGAACTTTTCGATTCATAAGTACTTGGAAATTGTTTTCTTTCAGTAACCCAATTACACTGTTTATAAGATATCTGTTTTGAAAGACGCCACCTGAGAGTGCGATTGTATTGATACCTGAGTTTGTTCTTATCTCGTTTGAAATTTTAAGTATTGCATGAGCAATCCAATTGTGGAATTTTGCGGATATTATTGATCTGTCAACTCCGCTTTTAATATCTTCAATAATTTGTTCAAATAGTGAGTAATAGTCAATTTCAATTAATTCGTTTTTAATTAGGTTAACAGGATAATGTTCGTGACAAGCCTTATCAGCAAAAAATTCGAGTGCCATTGCTGCTTCGCCCTCAAATGAGTTTCTAGCTCTGATTCCCAAAAGAAATGCAATAGCATCAAATAGTCTGCCCATACTTGAACTCTTGTGCAGGTTTATTTTTTTCTGAAGAGAATAATTTACAAGTTCTATATCTTCAGGTCTCAACTCAATGAAAGTCCTTATACTTTTGTAATCAATTCCGATTGTTGTCAAAAAACTGATTGCTGGGATATAGCATAGTTCTGACGCAGAGTCTCCACCTGCCATTTCAGCATATCTCAGATGACCGATTCTTCTGTACTCACGTAAATCACAGATAAATACCTCACTCCCCCAGATTGCACCATCGTCACCATATCCAGTCCCATCAAAGGCAAATCCAACAACCTTCTCCTCAAAGTTGTTCTCAAGCAGAACCGAACAGATATGCGCATAATGATGTTGAACCTCGTATATGTCTTTTATTTCAAGTTTCTTTACTATCTTTCTTGTAAGATACAAAGGGTGCTTATCGAGAATCGCTAGTCGGGGATTTATCTGCAATACATTGGTGATAAGATTGTATGTGTTGATAAAAAATTCTATTCCTTCTTCTGTTTTTAAGTCTCCTAGATGCTGACTCAGAATAATCTGATTCTCTCTGGTTATAGCAAAACATCCTTTCAGTTCTGCCCCTGTAGCAAGGACAGACTCCTTACAGGGCTTTCTTATAATTATAGGTTCAGGCACATATCCTCGTGCCCTTCTCAGAACAACCTCTTTGCCTTCAAGAACATATACAACGGAGTCATCAACTCGGTTGAATATATCTCTGTTATGAAGAAGGAAAAAGTCAGCAATATCACCAAGTTTCTCAACGGCTGACTCATTTATAAATTCAATAGGGAGTTCACTTATATTTCCACTTGTCATTATTAGTGCCTCAAAGTCATAGTTGTTTGTTTCGGGGTCGTAAAATAGTAGAAAATGTAATGGAGTGTATGGAAGCATTATTCCGATTCTAGTATTTTGATATGATATTTCCTCTGGCAACGAATAGTCTTCGGATTTTTCTAGGAGAAGAATGGGTGATTTTTCTGAGAGGAGAATTTTCTTTTCAATATCCGAGGTTTTGGCAAACTTTTCTACAGTTTTTAGGTCAGGAACCATGATAGCAAATGGTTTCATACTCCTTTTTTTTCTTTCCCTCAAAGTGTTTATAGATATTTTATTAGTAGCATCACAAACTATATGAAATCCACCTAATCCTTTTATTGCTATGATCTTTCCATCTCTAATAAACTCTTTTACCTTTTTAATTGCATCATAGTCTTGTGTAATTTTATCAAGTCTGTTGTTGTGTAACGTTACCGATGGTCCACAGGTAGGGCATGCGTTTGGTTGGGCGTGAAATCTTCTATTTGATGGGTCGTTGTACTCCTCAGCACACCTGTCACACATAATAAATCTTTCCATAGTTGTATTAGACCTATCGTATGGAATTTTTTTTGTTATTGAATATCTCGGACCACAGTCTGTGCAATTAATGAATGGATATAGAAATCTTCTATCATCTTTATTTATTAACTCATTTCTACAATTTATGCATAGGCTTATATCTGCTGGGATAGTGGTATCAATATTTTTACCGTCAATTGATTTGATAATTGAGAACCCATGGTATTCTCTAAGCTCTATCTGTTTTGTTGAGATCTGATGGATTTGTGAGCTAGGAGGTGCCTCTTTTTTAATTCTATACAGGAAGATATCAAGAAGTTCCTCTTCTCCTGTGACGTATATCTCTACCCCGCTTGAGCTGTTATAGACTGTTCCTGAAAGTCCTAGTTCATTTGCTATTCTGTAGATGAAAGGTCTCATCCCCACTCCCTGAACTATCCCGTTTAGTTTAATATAGAGACTAATTCTCATTACTCATTATGACTTTTTTGAATAAGCTAATATATTCAGCTGCTGTTTTTTCCCACGTATATAGAGAGAGAACCTCATCTCTATTTTTTCTCAAATTGTCTTGTATGTACGGATTTGTCAGAACGGTGAACATGGCACGGGCAAGACTCTCTTTTTCAAAATCAGAGGAAAAAAATACAGAGTTTCCACAAACCTCTTTAACTGCATCAAGAGGAGTACATACTACTGGAAGAGAAGAGGCGATTGCTTCAAGTACAGGAAAACAGAAGCTTTCATAACTAGAGGGCATAACGAATAGACTCGCATATTTGTACATGTTGATTAGTGTTTCATCTGGTAGATTATAAAAAATTGTTATGCGGTCAGATAAATTAAAAGATGAGTTTTCTCTCTTGTAAGGATTACTGACTACAATTTTAAGGTTGTAGTCAATTTTATTTTTTATAAGATTGAATGCATCTATCATTAGGTTCATGTTTTTAACACTTAAGTGTGATATTACGCTTAGGATATATTTGTCTCTGTGGGAGCTACTCTGTATAAATTTTTCATCTATTCCATTATAAATTACTGAGATTTTTTCTTTTATCTCTGGATAATAGTGTATTATTCTATTCTTTTCGGAGTGAGATACCGTTATAATGTGATTAGCGATCTCAATAATATGTGGGATTGTTTTTTTATAGTATTTTCTAAACATCTTTGGGTATGAATTAGAAGCGGCGAGGTAGGCAACTGAGTGTAATGTAACTACAAGTTTTACACCCTCTGGTATCCATACAGGGGCGATATTGGCTGGACAGAATAATAGGTCATATTCAATGGCTTTAAAGGGGAGATAAAAGTGCTCCCATATGTGTTGACTAATCTTGCCATCAGAACTTGGTTTTATGAGGTCAAACTCTATTTCTTTTGTTTTAGTTAGATATTGTATAAGGGATTTTGTATACCTTTCTACTCCACTGACAGTTTTGTGCTGAAGAACTCTTCCGTCAATTAGAACTTTCATTTACATGACTCCAGGCAATTAGTTATAATTAATTCTAATTCTGAAAATATGGATTTCCAGTCATTTTCATTTACAGTAGATGAAATCTTCCATCTATCTGTAACTTTCATTACCTCTGTTTTTTCTATTGTCTCAATAAACAATTGGGGATCTCTGCAATTTTTAAAATATGGATTTTTCTCAGTTGTATGTGCTAATCCCGTTGAAATTACCATTAGTCCAGCGGCTAGATACTCATAATATTTTAGAGGTTTTTCTACAAACTCTGTTAATCTATTTTTCTTAAATGGTATGAGTCCTATATCACAGGCTTTAAGTAACGAGGGTATTTGTTCGTATTTCTTTGGTCCTAGGTATACTACATTTGGAAGTGATAATAATTTATCTATATTGGTGTATGACGGGCCGATTATTATTAGAATTGAATCTGTTAATCTTCTTGCAGTTTCATATAATAAGTCTGTGTCAACCCAGAAATCTACGCCTCCACAGAAGACAAGTTTTTTCTTCTTTATTTTAATGAGTTCTTCGTCGGGTTTAGCATTTTTAAAGAAATCAATGTCTACGCCATTTGGTAGTATTTTGATATTTTTGTTTTCTGGATATTTTTTATGTAAATATTCTGCGAGCCTCTGATTGACTGCTAAAATTATAGGTGATTTATATTTTACAAATGTATTTTCGTATTCATTAAGTATGGGTGGATTGTCTTTGAAGCCATCTATTATGTCGTTGTATCTGTAGATGAATAGTTTTGCATTCACATATTGTGACCATATCAGCATAAATCCCTGTGACGTAATGCATATATCGTAGTTTTTTCGTGACAATGAGGTCGACTTAAAGCCTAATGAAAATAGTTTTGTATTGAATTTAGAACCTAGTATAGAGTTGTTCCTGATGGGAAGAAATGAAAGTGGTGTATATTGGAATAGATTATCTCTAATTTGAATACTTGAGTGAAGATAATTTTTTAACGTGCTTAATCTGTTTTTTAAAAAGAAGAGGCAGAAATCAGGAACATATGCCGGTGGCGTAACAAAGTCAACATTATCGCCTATTGATGCAAAATAATTGGCAAAGTGATTAGTATCAATGAATTCACTCGTGCTATTGAATGGAAAATTCCCAAAAATAAGAATCTTTCTATCCATCTAAAAAGTTATTAAAAAATAGTTCCAAAGATAAAACGCCCCAAAGTCCTCTTGAGAACTTTGCATCTGAGTTCATCATGTTTTCGATTACAGAAACATTGAATATACCTCTTTCTCGTAATTTTTTTGAGAGCAGTATATCACTTAAGAACTCTCTTAGGTCATTTTTGGCCCAGATATTTAATGGAACAGGGAATCCCATTTTGTCTCTTCTGTTTATGATTTCAGTCGGAAGAAGATTTTTTACGGCTTTCTTCAGAAGGTATTTGGGTTCACCATTTTTAAATTTTATTATTGGTAATGTAGAACAGATGTGCTCAACAATCCTATAGTCAAGAAATGGGACTCTGGATTCGAGTCCCCACGCCATGGAAGTTCGATCTTCTACTTGTAAGAGTGCTTGCAGATGAAATTTTAGGTCAAAATATTGAATTTTGTTAATATATGATGTCTTACCAGGCCTTGTAAATATATCTTCAAACTTTTGATATTCTTTTTCGAGAGAGATATTTATGTCACGGCTTAAAAGATTGTCAATATCTGAGAATCTGTTCATCAGTCTGAAATATCTTCTCGGCTGACTTTCAAATAGTTCCTCGCGGAAAAAATTTTTAATCATGGGCACGTAGTTGTTTAAAAGCTTTAAATTTGGGATAATTGTTTTGAGTGTGGCTACGTATTCGGCATTGTCAGCAGTATCGTATATTGCACCTTTTAGGCATTCCTCAAGGTAGGCTATAAGATATCTTGCATACCCCAGGAATATCTCGTCTCCACCCTGACCTCCTAGAACTACTTTTACTTTTTCCGAGGCAAGTTTTGATACAAAGAATTGAGGGAATACGCCTGGACCTGCGGCTGGTTCATCCATAAAATAGATTATTTTCTTTATATTTGACTTAAAATCATCGGGTGTTAGTATTATCTCATTGTAATTGGTATTAAATTTACTACTTACAAGTTTGGCATATTCAGTCTCATCAAATTCTTTTCCTTCATTAAAGGTACCTGTAAATGTGCTCAATGGCATATTGTTTAGGATTATTCTTGAAATGGCTACAATGGTTGAAGAGTCTAATCCACCTGATAGATGTGTCCCTACAGGGACATCAGATCTCATTCTTATTCTTACTGCATCATTTAGCAGATATTTTAGTCTGTCAATGATTTGTTCTTCGTCTCTCTCTTCATTTACATTAAATTTTATATCCCAATAGAGTTCTTTTTTAATTGTTTTGCTTTTGGTATTTAATATGATGTTGTGTCCTGGCTCAAGCCTTTTTATTCCATCAAATAGCGTGTTCTCGTCAAGGGACATCTGAAAAACCAGATAGTCATAGAGAGTCTCTTTATTAAGTTTTGGTGGTATAAACTTCAAAATTGGTTTTATTTCTGAGGAAAAATAGAATCTTTCATTATTCAGAAGATAGTAAAAAGGTTTAATGCCGAGCCTATCTCTAGAACAGAAAAGCACTTTGTCCTTGCTGTCAAATATTACAAATGCCCACATGCCATTGAACCTTTTTACACACTCTTTGCCCCATTGTTCATAAGAATGGACTATCACCTCTGTATCAGTATTGGTGTAAAATCTATGTCCATATCCTCTTAGCTCTTGAGCCAGCTCTAGGTAATTATATATGCAGCCATTAAATATTATTATTAGAGTTTTGTCCTCGTTGAAGATAGGTTGTTTTCCATTTTTTATATCAATTATTGACAATCTTCTGTGACCCAAATAGAGATGATCTTCTTCAGAGATGTATTCACCCCAATCATCAGGACCTCTATGACGTAGTAGATTGAGAGCTTCTCTTGCCTTGTTTATCTCAAAATTTCCGCATATGCCGAATATGCCACACATATTAAGTTGGGCTTTTAGTATAATTTGCTCATATTATCAATAACATTTTACATCCTTTATAATTGGCTGGTTGGATACAAGAGAGTGAATAGGCAGGGGTAAACCCTGCCTGTTTTTGTTGAGTAGAATATTTAAATTATGGGGTGGTGCATTTTCCGTTTTGGCAGACTTCACCACATTTACATTCTGAATTTTGCTTGCAACCTGATATTAGCGTCGGAGAGCAATTTCCATTTAAACAGTAAGGAGTGATTGATGGGCAATCACAGCCGTCATTACAACCTTGGACACAGAAGCCATTACTTGTACAGCGATTTCCACAAGGGCAGTCATTGTCTGTTGAGCACCTATTATTGTTCCTTGGCTGGCACAGGTCATTTCTGCAGACGAGTGGGGGATTTTGATTTTGTGGGCAATCACAGGAATATTTACATCTCTGCGCTTGGATGCACTGGAAGTTTTGACAGAGATAATTGCAAGGGCAATCTGAGGAAGTGAAGCAGGAATTGTCAGTTTTAGCTGTGCATATATTATTTCTGCATATCTCTTTTTCTCCACAATCACATGAGTCGATGCATCTAACTACTTTTGTACATCTTTGATTTACACAGGATTCCTCACACGGACACTCAGAATCTGATGTGCATCTATCCGTAGTTTTGCTGCATATCATATTTATACAGGCTGGTTTGGCAGGATCTTTACAATCGCATGAACTTGTACAGATATCAGTCGCCTTCTGGCATGCCCCGTTTACACAGACCTGCATACACGGACAATTGCGGTTGTCATTTCCGCAGTTTGGGGTGTTGAGTTTCCCACATGTCCCATTGATACATATTGGATTATCTTTGGGACAATCACAATTTGTCTCACAACCCTTTTGACATGTC
>JAOAFA010000101.1 GCA_026416535.1 Deltaproteobacteria bacterium | reverse complement strand
ATGATGATAAACTTCATATCTTCCCTCCTTATTTATTTAAGTATCTCTTCTTATCAACCTTCTTATTAATTTGTCTGACATTTCCATCCCTGTCAATATAATAGATATCGCCCATGCTGTCAAACATTGCTGCCCAACTATTACCCCACATAAATTGTGTTGCCTCTCGATCTTCAGGACTTACACCAGGCGCTGAATCCTCCATATGCCCATGAAAATAAACTACACAAACCACTCGCTGTATAGGAGCAAATGTATACCTGGGATCTTTATTTTGCGTCGCTCTATAATAAGGTACTTCATACATGTAGCCCACCGGTTTACATCTACCTTCAATCTTTGTCATATAATTTGGATCAAATGCATAGTATATACATCCTCCATATTCAATACCTGCTTTTGATACCAGAGAATATGTATAAGCAAGAGCATCATCTATTGCATCGTCTATATCATAAAATACATCCCCCGGTCTCAGACCATATATATCTGTCCACCTAATCGGATTGTTATAAGAATACACATAAGAGTTATTTAATCGGGTTGTGATAAAGAGAGCTTTTATCCACGGAATATTTCCATAATCTATATGTCCCATCTTGTCTATCAACTCCATCTCCATGTATCTTCCCGTATCGGGGTTATACCAGCGGTTGTAATTGTAGTAAAGTCCCTTTGCCTTGTCTAATATCATAGCCCTGTCATTGAAATAATACTGCCCTGAAAATCTCAGATTGTTCTCAGGGCTTAGATAAATTTCATCACCATTTCTATCCTTTCCGTATGGACCTCCAAGATAACTCTCAAATACAAAATTGCCAAATGGATATTTCTTCTTTATCTCCCATACCACTTTCCCGGTTACATCTGTCATTTTCTCAGGTGTGAGGATATTATCAGTGTGGTACCAAAAAACTACTGGCTCAGTATATATTGTGGGTGTACACTTAATAAGCATCATAGCTGCCACAGAACTTAAAATTAACATCAACCAGCCAATAGTCTTATTTCTCCGAAACACTCTTAAATTCGCATAAAATATTCCTATAATAAAAACACAAATTAACAAAGAGTAAATGTCATCTTTTACTTCTTTATTCACACTGATTATTGAACACTGAGAACCATCATTAGAAGGTGAACATCCTGATGGAGGAGAGTCTGCACTCATCTCTGCCCAGACTATCTGTGCAACAGGCATATTCCCAAGCCACACATAACTCGTAAGCACTATACCATCTTTATCAGTCTCAAAAAGTATCCTATCTAATATGTCGTATATATAAAACTTTAACCCCTTAATCCAGCTTTTTTCTGCAATCATGCGTCCTTTATAGTCGTACCAATACCTAGATAAAACAGCCCTATTGCCTATAACTGAATCACATACCCTCTCCCTGAAATCATCCGGAAGTGAAGGTTCCACTCCTATCCCATCATCATCTGCCCCATCAAAAGAGCTATCTATCTCAACAGAAACAAGCATATTATTTACATATCTGTAACATAACGCCGAACCCCCGATTGTCCTTTTAAGTCCTCCTGCAGGACTGAACTCTTTATGGTACACTACCTCTTTATTTACATTTCCCAATCTGTCATAGTCATACCAGATATACGTTTTTATATTATTACCTGTATCTGATTTTGATTCATATAAATTTGATTCATACTCATCAACACTCTTTGCAACATCTACCTTTGACAGCCCCTCCAGAAACTTTAACAAATCAGATTTATCAGCATCTTTATTTTTAACCTCATCCATTATATCTCTAAATTTCAACAAATTTATAAAATACCTGTTTGTTTCGGGATTCCTCATTATCCCTCTAATCAACGTATACTCGCTTATGTTATACTTCTTGAGTAGTTCCTCAAAATCATCTTTTGAATTAATTCTCCTCATTTATAATAGTATTAGTCTCATATTCTGTTAATTCACCGTTAAGATTATTTTTCAATACTATTCTCTCCCCATCCTCCCATTTCCACCCTACTCTTTCTCCATCATAATGAATATCAAAATCTCTCCCAACTATCCTAAATCTCTGTGGAGTAAAATGATTGGAATTTCTGTCGGGCTTCACATCATAATCAATCCTCAATTTTTTCACAGGATTCCCATCTTTATCAGCGATCATGGAAACCATATATCCGGACAATATCCTCCCATTTTTGTCTTCTAAATATTCATATTCTTCTTTACTTCCGTCGTGCTTCAAAACTCTCTTTAATACTGAGTAGCTCCCGTAGAGCGATTCTACATCATAATAGTTATAAACAATTAAGTCCTTTTTAATACCGCTTTCTGTGACATATATACTTCTCAATAATGGATATTTTCTATTACACTCAGTGTCCTCACATCTATAAATGTAGTCAAAGTATATCTTTGACTTAATGTACTCTATCTTCTTCAATAAAAAGGCATCATCATCCCAATAATTACCCTTATACCCATCTTCGCCAGGAATATTATAGTAAAATTTTATGCTACTACCATCAATGTTCTCTATTCTATCTATAAAAGCCTCTTTCCCATTATCTGCACAGTAGTGAAAATTCTCACCGAATTCAGCACATTTTCTAAATAAGTACCTCTTCCCATTCTTATCTATAAATAGAAACCTGTAACCTTCTTCAAGCAAAATACCATTATATATTCCGCTCAATCCTTTACAAATACCATTACAACCGTTCTCACCAGGATTATCAAAAGGTATGACTCTACCTGTTTCAGTGACTACAGAATAGTAGCCAGGATAATAGCTGGAAATATATATGTTATAATTGAGCTTCCAATTGATACCTTTATCCTGATACACAAATTCATTGCTCAAAAAATTGTTATCAGGGTCAGGAACTGCCTTAAATACCTTTTCTCCAAATATCCTCATCGATTTTAAACTTGTTTCCTTAAAACCGGCAGAATATAACGATGGTGCATCTACGTGATTTACTATGTTAGATGTATAAACTCTCTGAACCTTAAATTCTTTACCGTCACCAATTCTAATCACTACATCATCAAATTTGTGGTACTGTACACCATCGTAGTTTACCTGTATCGGGTCGCCGGCAAACTCTTCGCCCGTTCCACTTACTCCAATACAATCATCTTCATCAGGAAACCGCTCAGTAGATGGTCCACACCACCCTTGTGCATAGGAATAATTTGAAACAGAAAACAATAAGGTTAGAAAAACAAAGCAAAAAGTAAATCTTCTCATTTTTACATCCCTGCTTAATAAACTTTATTATTTTTGTATTTGAATAAACTACACGATAGATAGATAGGTGTGAAGACTAAATTTTATAACCTCAGACAGTTTATTCCTCCTTGTTGAGGTTTACAAAAAATTACAAGCAAACTGATTCTGATGAGCAAGAGAAATTTGTTTGATGGGATTATTACATTAAAATATCACGGGATATAACTATTAGAAAAGTAAGACATACTCATAATTTATAAAGACCTTGAGCTTATCTTTTTGATAAAACAATACTTTGGAGATTCTGTGGAAATATTTATCAAATGCATCCACTGAAAGGGATAAGGAGTTTCTGTGGGAGGTGGGTAGAGATATGCGAACTTCTGGATGGAAGGATAGAGATTTTATGGGAAGGTAAAAAATTAACCTATGTAGAAGATACAGGAAAAGATGAATATGAGACAA
>JAOAFA010000082.1 GCA_026416535.1 Deltaproteobacteria bacterium | reverse complement strand
CTCGTGGGCTCGGAGATGTGTATAAGAGACAGACTCAATAGGAAGAGCAGAATCAACAGACGGGATAGTATGGCTTAAAAATGAAAGACCAGTTCTCCTCCCCGATACTGAAAACTTTCAAGAACGTATAATCAAGGAACCCACAGCAATATACGACGGCGAAAAGATAAGTCTGTTTTTTACATCTATAACCAAAGAAAACAAGTACAGAATAATGGTTGCATTTTCATACGACACTCTTAACTTCCACAGAACAGACAAAGAGCTATTAACAATACCAAAATCAGAACTCAAACTCACAAAAATATCCGAACCATCAGTAATATTTTTCAACGAAAATTACCTAATGATGTATTACACAGCCTCAGATGAAAACGGTAAAAGCTACATCTTTTCTGCAAAGGCGAGTATTGAAAATCCTCTCTTGTGGACACCAGAAAGTCACAACCCTATATTTCTTCCTCAGACAGCCAAACCAGATGCCTTTGATCAATATTCAGTAATGTCTGCTTCCGTATTAAGCATCCAATCATCGAATAATCGTACATTGTACAGAATGTACTATTGTGGTAGTAGCACGGAGACAGGTGCGTATCACCTCGGACTTGCTGGGTCATTTGACGCAATTAAGTTTGAAAGATATATGTACAATCCAATACTTCATTATGGTAGAAGTCCTTCCGCTATTGTTTTTAGAGGAAACCTTCTTGTATATTACAACGAACTCCCACTAGATGAATCAAAAGGCATTTCTCTTGCCTCAACGATAAAGTTAAAATAAAATTGTCATCCCTATACCCATCATTACATTTATCTCCTCATATCTCCCTTGTCGTACGTCTATCAAATCTATACACCTATTCTACCCATTGTGTTTATTCACTCTATTGAATCTCGTTTTTTAAAGTAAGGGAATTTGCCTTTAAGAAAGAGAAAGGAAGAAAAAGAAAAAGATATGTTGTGGTAAAAATGAGGAAAATTAGCAAAGAGAAGAGATGTGTTTCACTCCTATATCCCAGCACATCGCAAAAAACCCAAATCTGAAAACATAATACCAATTTTTATTGACTTTATTCAATCAACAATTATAAATAAATTATTTATTATTGGTAGGAGGTGAAAAATGAAGAAATTGTTTTTATCTCTCTTGATAGTTACATTTTTTTCTACAAATCTATTTGCAGATGACAGAGCTATAAATCCACAATTTAAGCAAGAGGATAAAAAGGATAAGGCAAAAGAGAATTATGAAACAAAAATAATTGAGCAAAAAAGGATGAAGGATTCAGAGAGGGTAGGTTCTTATAATCAACCTGTCTGGACTACTAAGAGAAGGTTTCCAACCACCAGGGTTTATGTCATTCCTGAAAACAAAGTAGAATTGGAATACTGGCTTCTCATGGAAGGAAATTTAGAAGATAATACAGACCCAAAATACACCGGTATCTATGAGATTGAATTTGGACTTGGACATAGATTGCAATCTGATTTCTATCTAAAAACTTTACAAAAAGATTCAAATTCACCTATTGAAATTATCTCACAAAGTATAGAACTTCGATATGCATTTTTTGATTGGGGCAAAGTCTTCGGGAATCCCACAATTTACCTCGAATGGATAAGACAATCAGCAAAACCTCAAAAAGGAGAGATAAAACTACTACTAGGCGATGAAATCAGCGAAAGATTAATATGGGGAGCGAATCTAATATTTGAGAGAGTCCTGGGTGGCGAATCCGAACAAGAATATGCATTTGCAGGCGGCATTGCCTATTCTCTAATCGACGGATACCTATCCCTAGGTCTTGAGACAAAGGTGGTATTTGAAGACGATAAATCCAAGAGATTTGACTTTTTTGAAAAGAAGTTTCTTCTAGGTCCTTCAATACTCTACAAACCTGTCCCCGCTGTAAGCCTTATAGCCACACCCCTTTTTGGTCTAAAGATGGAGGAAGAAGAGGATGAAGAAGAAACTGAAGGGATATATTCAATTTATCTCATAATCGGTGTTGACCTATAAAATTCGCCATTTCCATTTAAAACAGACACAATTCCCTGTAGTTAATGTCTTATTACTCCCTAATTTTCTCGACAATCAATAAGAGCAAATTCTCTTTAGGATTAGCAATCTGATCCTAACCTAACAGTCCTAATTCTTTCTCCTGACACAAAAAGTCCAAATTCATAACCTTACTCTTATTCTGTATTTTGTGTTAAAAACAATAGGTAATTACTTATTTTGTTCCCAAAAGATAAGTTGTGTTAGAATTCAGGTGTATCATAATTTAAAAGGTGCGGACATGAAAACTAAAGATATAAGTAACAAAAAGTGGCTTTTGATTTCCTGGTGAGAATAGATAGGATATA
>JAOAFA010000035.1 GCA_026416535.1 Deltaproteobacteria bacterium | reverse complement strand
ATAGAGACTTTCTTCTTATTTTGGTATTTTTCAAACTTGAGGTATCCACTAAGATGTATTAGGGGATATAGCCTATCATACAGAACAGTGTATAATATATACAGGGTTATAGGGGATAGGATAGTGGGTATGTGGGGTGGGGTGGAGGGGGAGATACATATATGTGGGATATTAGAAAGAAGTGGAAGAGTTGTAGTATAGGTAGTGAAGGATGTGAAGGGAGAAACACTTTTGAGAGATAGGATAAAGGAAGTAAAGAGTGGTAGTCTAATATATACGGATGTCGGAAAGGATATGATTATAGAAGGAGTTGGAGAGGGGGGTATGATAATAGGAATGAGAAATTATATAAGTCATTATTTGAAACGATTAAACATTTGGGGACATAATTCACAATCGCCAAATAAAAATGAAGTTTAAATCCTCATTCCAGCAATATAGTATCAACTCATCTCTCTTCTCCTTGTCATTTTGGTTAACCCACCCAGTGGTGTCTCATAAAGGTAGAATAAGGTAATGTACAAATTAGTTGGTAGAGAGTTGTATAGGCCGATCCGTTTTATGGAATGAAAGTATCTCTACTTTTGAATGATTTTATAGAAGAATTGAGTTGGTGTGCAATATATGATATTGTAATTCAGTAAATGGATAGAAAGTGGGTGGCTTTGGAAGAGGGAGGGGGGAGATATCGATTTGAGGAGAACGATGTTCTGTGAAAAATTTGGATGGAAAAATTAGCGTCTAAAATCGAATCCAGTGATATACCCCTTCTTATGTGAACTAATTTATTCGTTGTGTGGATTAGTGTTTTTAAAATTCAGGCCTTCTCTTTTCAAGAAAGGCATTAATCGCTTCATAGAGGTCCTCTGAAGGAATTATGTTGGCACTAATAGATGCAACAAAATCAAGTCCTCTCTTTATTTGTTCTTCAGATATAAAATTTAGTACCCTTTTTGTGGCCCTTACTGCTATCGGAGAATTTGAAGCAATCTCAAGTGCTATGTTACGTGCTCCAGCCATAAGAGAGCTTTTATCCTCGAAGACCTCATTTACAAGATGTATTCTCAATGCGGTCTCAGAATCAATAAATCTTGCTGTAAAGGCTAATTCTCTTGTATTTCCTTCCCCAATTATCAAAGGTAATCTTTGCAACACTCCCATATCTGCAACAAATCCTACTGATGCCTCTTTTAATGAAAATTTTGCATCCTTGGAGCATAATCTGATATCGCATCCAGAGATAAGGTCTAATCCAGCTCCTATACATAATCCATTAACTGCGGCAATTGTAGGCTTATCCGTATTTTGTAGGCAATTTACAGTATCCTGCAGTTTGCGGATTTTTTTTATGAGGGTCCACTTGGTATGACCTTTTTGATCAGGATTTCTTATCTCCTCTATTTCATTGCTCATGTCAAATAGGTCTATCCCTGAAGAGAAAGTGTCGCCAGATGATCCTATTATGATTACACGTATCTCATCATCTGAATCCATTTCGGAGATTATTTGCGGTAGTTCCAAAAACGCAGTATAATTTAGTGCGTTCTTTTTTTCAGGTCTATTTAAATAAATGTAACCAATATCTTGCTCTTTATCAACTTTGTAGAATTTATAGTCCATCTCTATCCTCCCTTATTGATCTTATCCCTTCTGTGCTCTTTTTAAGGAATGCATAACATGTAACTTTGGAAAATCTTTTCGAAACGCCCTCGAGCACGAATTCACAAGAGTTTTTACCTGGTTTAAAATTTTCCATAATGCCTATTACATCTTTCATCTTTGTTTCATAGTTCTTATCTTTAGCGATAAGCGATGCTGCGCTTATCAATGAAAATGCAATACCTATTGAAACAAGCGAATAGAAAAAGGTGGAAAATTTGACTTTAATATGAGAAAAAAGAAGGTAGACAATATATGTAGCTAAAAACAACCATACTATTACAAACGGAATTACAGAATTAAATCCTTTAATATTAAAAACATTGGCAATATTTGGTGGAATGGCACCCCATCGCCATAGGTTTAGTGGAAGTTCAAAAAGGGGATTAGGATATGATACGGAGAAGAATGGAAATGGAATTGTTGCATAAGGGATCATAAGCATTGAAAATAGCATAAGTGATGAGAGTAAGAGCAACAACAATACCTGGTTTTTGTCGACCATAATTTTTGCAAATACTGATAGAGGAATTATCAGAAAAGGGATTAATGATGTTAGATGTCTTTGACTTACAGTTCCTCCCGCCTGCCAGTATGAAAATGATGATATAAAATAAGTCATGGATAAAAATATTATGAATATAAAAATTCCATCTCTCCTATATCTTTTTAATAAAATCATATAGTAAATACCACCCAAAGAAAAAATGAGGGCTGGCATAAAGAAGAATATACCTCTCATTGATGAAAAGAATGATCCTACAAAAGCTGTTGGTTTAGGTGTTGTTATGCCTAAAATGCCCTCTTTATGAAATTGAGCAAAAGTCGGATTGGCGATATATGAGTATCCTGTAGAGATTACCGAACCAAATGCGGCTTTATTGTAAGTCATCAATATGGATGCTGCTATAATGCCACCTAATACATAAAAGGCAAATCTTGATTTTTTTTCAAGAGTTATAAATTGATATACCGAGAGGATAAACGCAATAATTATCAGCGGATACTCTATTATGACGGAAAAGCCTGCAATAAAACCAATAAATACTAGTTTGTACCATCTACTCTTGTTATTATTTTGAATTAGGTATAGAAGTAAGAAGGTGAACATTGCACCCAATTGATGTCCAAACAAAAGGTTTGAATATGTAAATGCTATAGTCCCGATCGAGTAAAATGCTGTCATGGTAAGTGAAAGGTGAAAATCATCAGTATATTTTTTTATGGTCGATAATAGAATAAGGGAAAAGAGAGCAGATGGAATGCCAAGCAATACAACTCTTAGAAATTTTAATATTATTGAATAGGTTGGTTCAAGACCGAAGATTTTTAAGATGTACTTTAAGACTAGATAAAAAGGGACGCCTAAAAATGACAGTCCTGGTGCTTTGTCGCAGTAAGCCTTTCCGTCGTGACGAGATATGTCGATTGTATCACCAAACCTTTTAATCTGTTCATCTATACTTATCTTATGGTTGTCTACAATTGCTGTGATTAGATAAATCCTACTCTGCTCATTAGGGTTAGGGATGTTATCATAGTGTTGGAAGAAATATGTATTAAGAAAGACGAGTATAAACACAAGTGCTATCTTGTTTTTTCTTTCAGGGTCAGAAAAAACATTCATGGTTATCGATAATGTAGAATCTTATCTACAAGTTGATTATAATCCTCAGCACCTGTCTCTTATACACATCT
>JAOAFA010000092.1 GCA_026416535.1 Deltaproteobacteria bacterium | reverse complement strand
GGTTTTATACACCACGACCCTGCCTTTGTGCTCTTTTAGCTGCCTTGAGAGGATTAATCTTTTGTTCTATGACCTTTCTCTCAACCTTTTGATGTGTTGCAAAATTACAAAGCCCATCCTCCCATTTTGCAGCTGGTTCTGCAAAGAGGATACAATATTTGTTTCCTCCAAATTCCATAACGTTTGCACAACCTTCCCCATTTTTACCCCCCGTGATACACTTCTCAATCACAGGATGACAACTTCCTCCTTCAAATGAGCAACCAAACTTCTTCCAGTGCACACATTCTACACCTGGTTTGACTTTTTGGCATTTCATACGCTTAAACCTCCATAGAAGAAAAATGTATCATTTTTTAAATTAAAATAAAACGGAAGTCAATTAAAATACAACTGGCATTACCATAACATTGTTTTTTGTATGGTTTAAATATTAAGCATAAGGGTATTCCTGATACTCCTTCAAAAAAGGCGCCCAATATCCTAAAATTAAAACCCCATTTTATTATTGGTCTTAATTTCCAAAATCTTACTCTACAGAAATTGAATATATTTTACTCAACTATCCTCCCCTTTAAAATGGAATTCCACGTATGATAGTGTACAAGCTAACATCTACCATGCAAAAATAATACCACATATATACAAGACTGGTAACTGATGTTCATCCTGCATATAAGAAATAGACTAACTATCCAAGATGAAGATACTTAAGTTGATGATTGAGATTGCAAATGACGATAAATAGAAAGCTCCAATTAGTAGGCAAAAAACAGTTGATCTAAATTCCTATTTACTGTCTCGTGAAACTAATACTCCTAAGAAACAGATCAATCCAGTAGCAGTCATCCGCATTGTTGTTTATGGACTTTCTCAGACTAACCTCCATCTCCTTCTTATTAAGTTTATTTAACAGTAGGGCTGTTACAAAAGTTAACCCTTTCTGAGAATATATCTTTGATATCTCATCAAGTATCTCTTCTAATTTTGATTCTTTTAACATTTTAAAAGCCTTCTTTGAGTTAATTTTTTATTTCTGAATTTCTTATTCCTCATTGTTTTCTTTAACTCTCATGCTTTCACCCAACATACATCTATTTTAGACACAATTTAAATAATACTGCCTACCATTCTTACAATATTCAACACTCAGACATAACTTAATCTCCCGCTCAGTCTCATCTTAGTTACATACAGACAAACACTAATTATTACACCACTTATAACCAGAGTTACAGGCTTTTTTCAACACCAATATTCCCCTACGAAAAGCCCACAAATTTGTTTATTTATTTATCCCCGAATTTACCCTCTTTACACTCTCGACTGAACATACAAGTTACATTCCTACTTCCACTCCTACCAACAAAAACTATCTCTCACATTCTCACTACAACTGAGGAGATATATGACTATCCCACATTAATATAATCTAATTATTGATTCTCTTTTACAGGAAAGCCTGTTAGTAAAAATTATACCAAAGACCAATCGAAATTTAGGATACTAAATATCTTGATTTTACAACAATAACCAGTAATTATAAAAAATAGTGAGAAAGGTATACATCGAAATAAGTAGAACTTGTTATAAAGGCTGTTATTACTGCTACAACACAAAGAAGATAGCCTCAGACCTTAAACCTGACATACAGAAAATAATTAATTCAGTTATAAAACTTTCAGCAGAAGACAAGAATCTAAACTTGATATTTTCTGGCGGGGAGCCTATATACAATCTTGAAGGAATAAAATCAATTACCAAAGAACTGTCAGGTATGGGATTAAAAATCAAGTCTACAATTATTACAAATACAGAATTCCTCACCAAGGATCTTGTAGACTTTATTAACTCAAATAGACCCTACTTAGTTCTTTCATTTAATAAAATGACTCCAAAAATACTAAAGGACATTAACAAACTCCTACCCAAAGACAGAATCCTTATCAGATTTACGATCACCCCTGAGAACTCAAAAAATATACTTAGTGAAATTGCAGCCACCTTATCTTTAAAATATCTAATTGGAATATCACCTGCTTTTGGAATACCTTGGGATGATAAATCTCTTAAAATACTATCTACGCTATACACCAAACTTGCTTTACAAAAAAATAGTAACTACATTTATGACTTTGCAAAACTACAATACACATCTGCAAATAACCACAGAGAATGTCCATCAATCCAAAAATCCAATGCAATTGATATATTTGGCAATATTTATCCCTGTCATAGGGCAATAAACTTCCCTGACAAAGAAATTCAACAAGGCAGATTTAAGCCGGGGTGTGAGAGCTGCCCAGCATATAGGTTTTGCACACCGTGTGTATTTAAGGATATTCCGGGAGATGGATGCAAAATAAGGATTGCAATTTCATCTGTTTATAACGCATTATACTACAGGTGGAGGTATAGAATGAAAAAAAAGATAAGAATTTATTACAAAGGTAAAAAATATGAGGTTCCCGAAACGATACTCAAAAAATATACAAAAATGAAAAAGTCAACTTCCAAGAAGAATAGCAGAAATTTTTATGAGCTTGGTGAATCTGATTGTTATTGACAGACACACTGACGATAGGTGGTATCACACGGATTTCCAAAACAGTCCTCAATTGTATAGCACTCAACCCCACACCTACCACCTTTAAATGGATTTGTCACATCAATGGGTTGGCAAACTAGAGGCGGTGGACAATTGTTCATCGTAACAGAGCAACTCTTACATAAATCAGGATTCTTAGGCTGACAACTTGGTGGGCTTTTCTTTGTGCTGCAAAATTGCCTGGTATAATCACAACTCCCATTGCACGCATCTTGAATCTTCTTACATGTCTTAGAAACTGTTTCACAGAAATAGCCCTTTGATAGATCACAGTGAATATCCTTAACACACTCTTTACACTCAAAGGTATCTCCGATATCACAATATTTGTTCACTGGATTATTAGCACATTCCTGATCACTGTGGCATACAGTGTTAACTTTACATGTTTTTGTATTTGTATCACAGTACTGACCTTGACAACAATCGGTTGTTTTAAGACAACCGGTTTTGCATTCAGGCTTATTACTAACCACTACGCAATAGCTTCCACAATTACACTTATAATTATCACATGGTCCTCCTGCATCATATCCTGTATCCGCTACAATATCTCCTCCTGTGTCTTTTGATCCTATATCAGGCAGGGAATCAACAGTCAGATCCACATCCTTTGAGACATCCTGAGCAAATATATCCTGATGAATATCCTCATGCACATCTAAATACTCTGCATCCCCAATGCACACATAACACTGATTTTTCAAGGTATCACAGCACATCCCAGCACCGCACTCCTTATCCTCCACACAAAATCCCGCAGATTTACATTTACACTTACCATTGGAACATACTCCCCCATTACAGTCACTGTTCCTTTTACAACTAACCCCTTCCTCACAGACTGATATACCCACATCCTCCGACCCCCCTCCTCCACCACAATAAGAAATCACTCCCCCTATTAAACATAAAAGAAATAGCCTACCATACTTCATAATCGTGCTCATATTAAGTATGATATTTAAATTTTTCATGTTCGTCAATATAAAAAATACTACGTAGGAAATTAGGGATAATTCTACCACTCCTTACCAATCCTTACCAAAAAATTTTCACTTCTGATAACTTTTTTACTTCTCGTTCCTTTTTACATGATAAATACACAAAACACCTTGGAGGCAAATATCAGGTAAGATTCAATTATAATCACCAATTAAAGCTCTATCAATTTTTACCTATTTTGCATCACAAAAGATTTTAACACAAGCCGTAATGTAAATACTTCCTTGGTAAGACAACTTAAGTAATCTGACTTGAACCCGGCATAATTACTCCTTCAAGAGATCTTGGCATCTTCCAAAGAACCTCATATATAGGTATTGCTTCTGATTTCCCTTTCAAAATCTTTTCACCTAAATATCTAAACATAAACCTACCCTGAACATTCTTATATGTTTCATGACCTATCAAGATCTGCCCTGGTTCACAAGCGGCCTGAATACGCGCGGCTACATTTACAGTATCTCCGAGAACAGTATATTCCATACGTTCCATTGACCCAAAATTACCGGCTATTACATTACCACTATTTATACCTATTCTAATATTAATCTTCTTCCCTTCTGGTGCATTCGAATTATACAATTCAAGGGCCCTATATATTCTGAGCGCTGCTTTAATTGCCCTTACTGCATCATCACTTCGAGTATAAGGTGCCCCAAAGAGTGCCATAACCGCATCCCCAATAAATTTATCGAGTGTCCCATTTTCCTGGAAAATAGCCTCAGACGTAAGCCTAAAGTACGTATTTAAAAAATCTGCCAGCTCAATAGGCTCCATTCTCTCAGCAAGAGAGGTAAAATTCACGATATCAGCAAAGAGTATAGTTACATATTTAACAGAGGGACTCAATGGATTATCGTTTATTGCCTCTTCTTCAAGTAGCATCTTAGAGACATCTGGTGAAAAGTGTCTCAACAATCTTAACCTCTTCTTCTCCTCTTCTTGTATTCTCAATCTCAATCTATACTCTTCTATTGCAAGCGCAATCTGATACCCAATGACAGTAACAAGGTCCAAATCAGATTTTTTGAACGGTCTCACAAGTATATTTGATTCCATATAAATCACACCTAATACTCTATCTTCGAGCCACAGTGGAACACATATCGCAGATGTAATAGAATGAGCAATTATAGACCTACTTTCTCTAAACCTCAAATCCTCCTGAGCATTTATTGTCAATATGGACACACGGTCGTTCAATGCTGTATTGATAATTGTCCTTGAATACTCATGCTTATCAACCTCTCTCCCATCAAGATACTTTGCAACCTTTAGTTCTAAATCACCCATCTCCCCTATCATAAACAACAAACACTTATCGGCCCTCATAGTCTTTACCACTATCTCCACAATTTTTGATATAACATCCTCAAACTCATAACCCTGTATAAGATACTTACCTATCTCCGCTAGAATACCCAGTCCCTCACCCAGTGCTTGTGGTGCCTCTCTTTGAAAGTCCTTTATATTCCTCAGCGTAGTATCTTTACTTGATAAAAGGCTCTGTGCACTCGCCTCATCTATATCAGCCAATTCGCTTACGAGAAATATAGCAGAGGTCTTCCCAAAGTATATACTGTCTTTATGCCTAAGTTCACTTCGAGATATTTTTTGACCATTTAAATATGTTCCATTGACCGAGGCAAGGTCCTCTAAATAGAATCTACCATCTTCGGACACGATAATCTCAGCATGACTTCTTGATATCCACGGGTCCTTGAGCCTTATATCAGAGTCAGGAGACCTACCTATAATATTTCTCCCCACATTCAATTTAAACGACGTCCCTTTATCATAACCACTTGTTAATACAATGGAAGCCATCTCTAATCACCCAGTACCAACAGTTCTTTTATAAGATGCCTAAGCTGTAGACTCTTCGCCGTCATCTGAATAAGATTCAGCTTTTCAATAATATTTTTAGCCTTTAATACCTCTTTTAAATTCCTTTTTGATCTAAGAGCAGTTAAAACTTTTATCGTTAACTCCTCTTTGTCAAAGTTTAAGGCCCTGTTTATTATATCAATGTCAATCTCTTCATAATTCTGTTCCAAATACCACTCTAGAGCTTTTGTGAATTTACTCAAGTCCTCAGATGTAGTAAGGATCTTCATATTTTCCCTCTTTTTACTCTTCTCCACCGTATCACCTTCTAATTTATCTATAGCCTCTGCAACCTTACCAGTTCTAAATGCCTCCTTAAGCTTATGTTTGTAATTAGCTATGATACTCTTACTTTTTTTACTCTGATATTGTGGCTTATCTTCCCTGACAAACTTCGATCTGTCTTTTCTCCTATCAATCTCACGCCACGATGGTCGCTCTCTCTCTTCATCATTAAACATTAAACACTCTCCTTTTTCCTTTTCATAATCACAATACCACTTACTATAGCTCCAATCCCCACAAAAAACAAAGCTATGACAAGAAATATTAATGATTTTTGCTCAAAGACATCCTTCTTTCTTGAAGACTCTTCCTTTACCTTAGCAGTCTTTATAATAGAATCCATCATCTTAGAGGTAGCATTTAATTCATCGAGGGTCCGGCTAAAGCCTATCGTCTGTCCATGAGGTGAGTCTTTAAACCTACTTAATATTTGAGTTATCTTCTCTACAACAAACTTTCTCCTTTTCAATGCTTCAATATTTACACCATCCTGAAAATACTCTGGGTATTTCTGCTTTAAAAGTTCCATAACTTTCTTTTCATCACTTACAACCTCTCCAATATTTTCAAAGATTGAACTCATCTCCTTACCTTGTATCTCAGCTGAAGGTCTTATACTTTCAATATTCGCAAGGGCAAATAGATCATTAAATATCTGCTCATTAAACTGCGATAATTCATCGAATTTACTCTTTAGCTTTATAAACTCATCTTTCACCTGATTAAGTTCCTCATCCTTAAGCCTTAACTGTCTCCTAAGCCCTGCTATTCGCGACGCCATATCAGAGATAACACCTTTGTACCCAGAGATAATTATATCCCTTGTCTGTTCATACATAGACCTGAGTTCATTAGAATCCTCTGCAAGACTCTTATATACCTCATCACAATCTATATACTCTTCCCTTAGTTGAAACATCTTGATTCTTATATCCTCTACCCGCCTAAAGAAATCAATAAGTGGATCAGCCTTCTTTATAAATTCGCCCTTTTTGATATTTGTGAACTGCACAATCTCATTTTTTAGTTTTCTAACCTCCTCTCTTGCTTTATTCACCTCACCTTTTAATTCTTCTGAAACTTCACAAGGATCAGCGTTTTCATTTATATTCTCCTCTCCAGGTATAGTATTCAAGAATGACCTTACCTTTCTCCAAAAAGCACATTTTTCATTCTTCCCAACGAGCATTCTCCTCAATATCTGGATCATTCTCTTACGTTGTCCTTCTTCAGACAGGCTCTTTGCCCTTTCAAAAAGCATCTTCTGTCTTTCAGACGGATTACAAGCTTTAAAACAGGACTCAAGCTTATATAATTTAGTAGTAATTATTGAACGCAATTCTTTGATCTTATTTTTATATTTTTCTTCATCCAGGAGTTCAACCTCTCCCAACGCCGCATTATATAAATTATACGCCGTTTCACAATCCTCCACTTTTTCAGCCTCAGCTGCTTTTTTCATAAGGTCATCCAAGGTTTGTGTCTCCTCTGACACCTGCGAATATGCAAAATAGGGATAAAGTAAGAACGCGAAACAAATAATATATCTTTTAGTCATCATCGCATTTCCTTTCATCTACATCACCATCTTTATCTACAAACACGGATTTAAACCCATCCTCAGTTGCAAATTTAAAAATTACACACCTACTTTGCGAAGAAACCTCAAAAACAGGGTTAGAAAAGGATGCGTTATCCTTAAGGAAGCTTATTCTTTTAACCTTAGCCTTATCACCAGAGATTGGAAATACTGCCCAAAGATGTTTAAAACCCTCTGACACAATGAGGTATGTCCCATGAATCTTGATAACACTTATATCCCTTGGTGTAATCCTCTCTACCTCAAGAATCAAAGAAGCATCAAAATTCTCTCCATTTGGGAGTGCAACATAGCCATCCTTTGAGATAGGCACTCTCTCAGGAGACGAAAAAGATTGATTAAAGTATACCTTCGGAAGGCATCCCAGCATTCCCACGACGAAAACTAAATACACAACAACTCTAATCATAAAACCACCTTTTCACAGCTAAAGATATTTATCACATTTTAAAAACATTGCAATACTACAATTCAAACTAATAAAAAATTCTCCTATAATAACCAAATGAACATAATTAAATAAAAGCACCAGCTACTTCATCTCAAAGATATTCCTCAAGCTCTCATTAGTGAAACTTAAGCTCACACCAGATATTTCTAATTCTACTCAATTTTAAATGTAAACTCCATATCTGACTTGTGAATATACGATATAACTCATATCAGATAAATGCGATACACACTTAAGGTATTTATCCAATCAGTATTTCCTAGCTATACACATCACTAAAACTCCATAATTGGGTCATTATTTCACACAAATAGATATTAATTCAGAAGGTATCTTAGGATCTATATTTATAAAAAAGCAGTGCCCACCCCAAAAACAATCATTACTGATCCCTATTCTATCTAAGAAACTTAAAATGTTAAATACGGTTAATGTATCATGATCTCGCTTGAATATAAGCTTTTTGAAACAAGAATCATAAAACATGAAAGATATTCACGAACACTTAGTTAGCCCACAAATAGTTAGTTTAAGTTAAGTAATGTATAAACAAGGTAAACAAAAATTTTATTTAGCTCACCAAATTATATTTAGCTTACAACAATCTATCTCTGGATAGTCCCCTCTTGAATCATTTCATAGCTTAATAAAAGTCAGCCAAAAATAATTAGTAGAAATAACGCAAAAGTTAGCCACGCTACCTGTATTTTCCTTTACAATGCAAAAAAATTATTATAGAGATTACCCAAGTAAAGGAGGGTTATAAAGATGTTAAAAACAGAAATTGGTTTTACAGCAGGCGATATCTACAATCTACTTAAAGAAAAAGGTCCTCTAACCTTGAAAGAGATTATAAATCTTATCAAAGCAGAACAAGCCATATCGGTAATGGCTGTCGGCTGGTTGGCAAGAGAAGACAAAATTGAATTTTTCCAAGAAGGCAAAAAGAAATTAATAAAACTTAAAGGCTAATATATGAATGAAGGTTTATCCGATATAGATAAAATTAGGTATTTCCAAGATTCGTTTACCAAAATTAAAAAAGAGATCCAAAAAGTCATAATAGGACAAGAACGGATGATCGATCTCTTGCTTGTTTCCCTGTTCTCAGATGGTCATAGTATAGTAATGGGCGTGCCGGGACTCGCAAAGACTACCCTTATTTCCACAGTAGCAAAGGCTCTTTCCCTTCAATATTCGAGAATCCAATTTACACCTGACCTCATGCCCTCTGACATAATCGGCATGGAAATCCTTCAGGAAGATAGAAATACCTTAAAAAAAGAAACCATATTTGTAAAAGGACCTATATTTACCAATATATTATTAGCAGACGAGATAAACCGTTCTCCCCCCAAAACTCAATCGGCATTACTTCAGGCAATGCAGGAATACAATGTTACTATAGGGGGCAGGACATATGAAATAATAAGGCCTTTTATTGTATTTGCTACCCAAAACCCAATAGAACAAGAAGGAACCTACCCCCTACCAGAGGCCCAGTTAGACAGATTTTTAATGCTTATAAAGGTAGATTATCCCTCTTATGAAGAGGAAGTTGAGATTGCGAAGTTGGTAACATATCAGGATAATATCACTATTAACTCCATCATAGGTAGAGATGAACTCATAGAATTTAAGAGGATCATAACAAAGTTTCCTATCCCCGAACACTTAATCAAATACACAGTCGAGATTGGCAGACTATCAAGACCCTCAGATGAGAATCCCATAAAAGAGGTTAATGAATACGTTAGATGGGGGGTTGGCCCTAGGGCAATACAGCACATCATTATTACAGCCAGAACAAATTCAATCCTTAAGGGAAAATCTGCACTTGAGATTGAAGATATTCAGGATATAGTACCAGCCGTTTTAAATCACAGAATTATCCTTAATTTTAAGGCCATTTCACAAAAAATTTCTCCAGAAAACATCATCGATCTAATTATAAGAGTGGCCAAAAAAAGGATTTAAGCAAAACTCTTGCTAATCTAGGCAGGATAGAATTCTTTCTACCGTAGAATCTGCACGTCTCTCAATAAGTGAAATCAATAATTTTTTTGCCTTTTCATTCCTATCAATTATATGTTCAATATCATCAAAATTAAAAACAATGGCCATAACATCTGTCAGACACTGGACATTAGCAGTCCTTCTACACTTAGTGACAAGAGAGCCTTCTCCTATACATGCCCCCATTGATAAAATAGACAAAGTGATTCTTTCACCTGACCTTTCAGTAAAAACCTCAACTTGACCAGACTTCAGTATGAAAAACTTATCGCCGATCTCATCTTCTTTGATTAAATATTCTCCGATATCAAAATAGGCTATATAGCCTTTTTCCAAAAATATCTGCCTATCACACTCCTCAAGAGCTGTATAAACTGCTGAGTGTGAAACAAGATTCATACATACAGGATCACTTTCAACTAAGGTAGTTACTATTTTCATTTTCCTTCCTACTCCTCAAAGATATATCCTTGCTCTGTAAGAATACTTCTTCTCCTCTTAACTGCCAAAACATTTATTGTCTTATCTTTGCTAGATTCAATCGTCAATATAACTGTTGTCTTTGGAATTCCCCTTATTCTGTCTACCACCTCTGCCAAAGACAAATTTGCAATATTGACATTATCTACGGCAATGATTAGATCATTGACCCTAATACCTACCTCTTCTGCAGGAGAAGCCGGAATGACCCTTATCACTTTGGCATACTGACCTTCTTTCTCAAGTTCAATCCCCACTCCTGCAAATCTATCTGGGAAAGCCTGTATAGTCCTTGTCTTTTCACAAGCAAAGAAAAGTGTAACCATAAGTAACAAGATCAAAAAGATATAACAAAACCCTTCATTCATTAAACAGATAATGAGGGGTATTTATCCCCACCTCCTCGGGATCAAGGCTCTTTCTAATTTGGAGAGACTGTGTCTCAGCGAGATTTATAATATCCGATTTTAATCTTTCAGAAGGAGAATTAATAATTTTTATAATTGGCCTTTCAATATTTTCGTATTGAGGGTTAGACTTCAATACAACAGCAATAGAGCCATCGCTTAATTCTACAAGGGTTCCGGGCGGATAGAGACCTA
Source organism: Deltaproteobacteria bacterium (assembly GCA_026416535.1). GTDB lineage: Bacteria > Myxococcota > SpSt-1050 > SpSt-1050 > SpSt-1050 > SpSt-1050. The sequence continues at coordinate 22,690 of JAOAFA010000092.1, read as the reverse complement.
TAGATGATACAAAAGCCTTGACCAATACAGGGTCATATTTTTTTGATGCAAGCGAGATTATACGGCGAAGGGCATCATCAGGTTTCAAGGCCTTTTGGTAAACTCTATCAGTAGTCATTGCGTCAAATGTATCCACAATAGCTACAATTCTACTAAATAGATGAAGTTTCTTTTCAAGTATTAACCGTGGATAGCCAGAAAAATCATAATTCATGTGATGTTGGAGTGCTACAATCACCTTTTTGAGTCCTGATTCGCTATACCCATGCATATTAAAAAGTAACTTCATGGCAAAAAGAGGATGTTGTTTCATAATATCCCATTCTTCACTGGTAAGTTGACCAGGTTTATTTAAAATCTTTTTGGGAATTGTTAACTTACCTATATCATGAAATAGGGCCGCCAGTCCAAGCTCGGCTAGTCTCCTCTTTGGCAACCCAAGGGCATTCCCAAAAGCAATAGCCAAAACACAGACATTTACACTATGATTAAAAGTATATTCATCAAAATTTTTTATAGCAGAAAGTCCCCAGAATGAAAAATTTTCTACATTATGACCTGAGAGATCTACCATTTGGTTAACCAAACGCTTCGCATTTCTCATATCTATTCCGGAGATATAATCCTTTGAACTCAGTGCATCCTTCAAAAACCGTATTGTGCTCTGGTATATCACAAGCGTCTTCTTCTTATAATCTCTTAATACCTGAACCTCATCCGGTATCACCTGCTCAACTGCCTGTGTTGGCAGAACTCTGATATTCCTTATACCACTCAATTCTAACAGATCCTCAAAAACCTTTATTGCGTCAACTCCTTCAGCTGGCGAATACTTAATCAGGCTATAGAAAAATAAGAGAAGCTCCCTCGAATCAGGCAGCACATAAAATTCAAACCCACCTATATTTCTTGAGATAAACAACTTAATAAGGTATTCACTTGCAGAGAAGCTCGTTATATTTTGCTGAATCCTAGCCTTGTTTAAATAAATGTCACTTTTTACAAATAGTAGTGAAAAAACACCTTCTTGTTCGAGGATCTTAGATATGGCATAAAGAAGGTTATGGACTGTTTTAGAGAATATTTCATTATCTGGTTCATGAGTAACCAAAAGCTTACATATACGATAAATATGAATAATTGCCTGTTTATCAAAATTGAGTCTCTTCTTTATCTTCTGAATATCTTCTCGACTCATTTCTGGATATTTCTTATAGCATTTTCAATCTGCTCGGAGAGCGCGGATTTAATCTTGGCTTTTGCCTTTTTTAACACATCAAGTGAGGCATGATCACCTATCATCTCCAAAGCAGCAATTACACACATTTTTATTTCATTCTCTATTTGCACCGACTGATATTTTTGATTAAGCAATAAATCTTCAAAATAATTAACAATGGCAGGACCGGCCAATTTTGCTAACGCGAGGAAAAACCTCCTCTTCTCTTGAAAAGATTTTCTATTAAAATCATCAGTTCCTATAAAATTAATAAGAGAATTCACAGTCTTGAAAGAACCATGGGCAACAATATTCCTTAACGCAGATGTCCTCACATCTAAATCAGCATCTAAAAGAGCCTCAACGAGATACTTCTCCGAATTATCATCTCTATATCTACCAATAGATGAGACGGCTTCAAGCCTAAGTTCCTTAGAAGGAAATCGCATTGCCTTACTTAGATACTCCAAAGCCTTCGGGTTCTTAACCTTACCAAGAATATAAATAATATCCTTTATTATTACTTCAGGTGCATTTTGTAACTTAGAACCGATCAAATCAACGTAGTCATAGCCATTTTGTGCAATTGCCTCGCAAAATACCCTTCTATATGAGACATGCTTTAAATCTGGTAATCTTCTCAGTAGTAATGGAACAATATCTTTTTTTAAATTCAATAAATACAACAAAACATCATTTAATCCTTGGTGATAAGTAGTATTCAACATATCAACCAATTCATCTATCCTTGGCTCTGAGGACAAATCTGAAATAATCTTGTCATAAAGAGAAACTATCACATCTGAAGAACTAAATACCCCATTTTTGTGTTCAGAATACCTCATTATAAGCGCATTAAAGATCCTCAAATTTCCTTCAACAAAAGCATTTACGACAAATTTTTCAATAATATTAATGTAGTTACTAATCTCCTCCTGATTCCTCTCATGAAATAATAATTCTAAAAGGACATCCAACATACCTATCTGTAGTGCACTCTCATCTTCATAATCAACCTCAGACCTAATTTTCTCAATCTCATCATCAGTAAGAGCTATCTCATTATGAGGAATAACAGGTGGAGGCTCAAGCTCCTCTGGATCAAACTCTAAATCCTTATCTCCCGACTTCTCTTGTCTATCCTTCCGATCTCTTTGGATAAAATCAAAGATATCATTCGCGTGTGGATTCTGCACAAAATAATCATCCCTCAAAGAATATTCAATAAAATTAAATTCCCTGCTCCACATAAGAGTAACAATATCATCTTCAATATTATCTTCGTCCAACATATCAATATTTAATATAGATATTAAATCAAACAACTCTTTGTCTTCTACTCCCTTGTAAAAGGTTATACCATTTATCCCATTAGAGTATAATTGAAAAGCCAAACTCTCCGACCTGTCAGGATTGCTATATACCAAACTCTTTGCATAATACACATCAGTAGGTGTAATTAAAAGACTAATACTTTCATCTTCCATAAAAAATTTTTTAAACTTATGAACTAGCTCAATATGAAGCTTTTGAAGGATTTCATTATTTGGCAGATAAATCCTCTGGGCCCTCTTTAATTTAACAAAAGAGATTATAATATCTTTTACCTCATTTATCTTCGTAGCATTTGTACCAATTTCACCACCCATATCAAATTTAATATAATACATATTTTCACAAAATCAAAATTTTTAATAATACGAACCTCTTGTATTTTGTGGGAATAAATGTAAGGCAAGGCATCATTCACAAATAAACCTTTTTCTACAAAAAAGCCATTACTTCCGCTGTTTTTATATCAAATCTCTTCACATGGCAAAGGCCCAATCTACTTAGTTTGATCCGCTTATACAAAACAACATCGTCTTTCCTCAACTTCTTATATTCAATAAGGAAGGCATACCCCCTAACCTCAAAAAATCTTTGCAATAACAGCAAGACAAAAAACAATTGACAGAATCAAAAAAAAATCTTATCAGTAAATCCCCTGTTTGGGCCAGTAGCTCAACGGATAGAGCAACGGCCTTCTAAGCCGTAGGTTGGGGGTTCGAGTCCCTCCTGGCTCGCTTGTATGGTGAGTGTAGCTCAACTGGTCAGAGCACCGGACTGTGGCTCCGGTTGTTGGGGGTTCGAGTCCCCTCACTCACCCATCTCTAATCTCTTGTAAAACCTTTATGAATTCGTCCTTCTCAGTAAGCTTAGATAGAAATTTTGCCCCTTCTTGAAACCCTTCCAGGGCATTAAAATACCTATCAATTACATCATTCTGAAATGTTGGAATTAAAAATATGTGGGTATGTGGAATTCTCCTCCCCCTAGCGTATTGCATTATAAAATCTGGTTTATACACCTTCATAAGCCTCAGGCTGACCCTCCTTGCTAAATTATAAAGGTCCGCCGTCTCTTTCTCATTCATCTCATACCAAAATTCCACATGCCTTTTAGGAATCACAAGACAGTGTCCCCTCTGTAAAGGATTAATATCCAAAATACATATAGCAAAACAACTCTCTTCTACAAGATAACAATCTTCTCTACCTTTTATAATATCGCAGAAGACACATCTCTCCTTCGGCATAGCATTACTTCTCCTCTAGCATTCCACACACCTAACAAATTTAAAAATACACTCATTTATCAAATATTCCATTCCTTCCTCAATAAACACTCCAATTCTATTTTATATTAAAAGGGAACTCAATAGGTATAGGAGGTCCACTAAATTTTGGAAAATTAAAATCTGTTACAACCGATGAAATACATGTTCCTATATATGTACCCTTAAATTGTGGCGTTTTTATCTGGACATTTTTTGTCTTACCATTCGGCTGAATCTCCCACCCAATAACAAGCTTGCCTTTTACGGATGGATCTCTCTGGGCCTGCTCTGCCATACATACTTTTATTCTCCCAATATTTGCCTTTACTACCTCAAGTATCTGTTCTTGTGTAAGTGTCTTCGGAAGTCCCCCAGAAGTCGGTTTAGCCCCTTGATCACCCTCAAAATCTAAAAGTGAATCTCCAACCTTAGAAGGTTGTTTCTTCTTAGCAGGCGGTTCCTCTTCCTTTGCAGCCACCTCCTCCTTTTTAGCTTTCTTCTCCTCTCTTGGAGGTGAAGGCGGCATTTCCTCCTCTTCTTCTTTTTTCACAACCTTTTTTGGTGGTTGCCTTTCGACCTTCTCATCTTTCACCGCAACTTTAGTAGGTCTTGGAGACTCCTTTTTCGGCTCCTGGCTCTCTCTCTTTGGTGGCTCTTCAACCTTTGTCTGTTCTCCCTTCTTCTGTTCCTCCTCCTTCACGACTTCATCTCTTTTAATGGATTCTTGTGGCTGGGCCGTTTGTGGTGGTTGTTGAACTTGTGGCTGAGGAGGTTGTTGTGGCTGTTGTTGAACCTGTTGTTGAACAGTTTGTGTAGGGGGAGTGACCTTTTCACCCAACAATTTGCTATACAGGATATATCCAAAAACCACACCTACGACCAATATAAGACCCGCCACAGTTGCAAGGATAGGTATGAATCTGCTTTTCTCAACCTTCTGGGGAGGCTGAGAATATATTGTTGGATAAACGGGTGGATACGCAGTTTGATAGGGAGGTGCACTTATAGTAACAGGCGGTTCTGTAACAATCGGAGTTGGCGGTACCTGCTTAGTAGGCACATATGGCTGAGCCACAGGCTCTTGTGGTTTATCAAAAGGCAACATACTCGCTTCAGAAGGCAGATTAGTACTGACACTCTCTTCAGGCTTAGTAACAATAGGGATGTCTGTAGAAAATCCCCTTTGAATAGATTCCATCTCATCCTGAACAAGAGAAGCAAGGGCCTCTCCCGCCGAAGGCTTCCAATCAATCGGTGATTCTTCTTCCCTTCGAGTTTTGAGTTCTTCCTCCTGTCTTGCCAGATCATCAAGAGAAGGAAATGTAGATGAAGAGGAATACGTCTCTTCTTCCTGCTTTGCTTGAGTCTTATATTCTTGCACAGGAGGCATTTGCTCAACAACATTATAGTGAGTAGGAGGAACTAAATGGGTTAATTCCTGGACATACATCAATGGTTGCCAGCCTGACATCCCGGCCTTCCATACTAGCGTTGTTGAATTAATCTCCCCTCTACCCCACTTTTCCTCTAACTCATTCATTGAGAGAGGACCCACCTGCATTTGACCAATCGCCACATACCACTCCCCCCTAGACTTCGGGGCAACATAAGGCTGTTGGTGTGAAAAATATGATTGGGATGACTGCTCCTTCCTCTTCCCAACACTGTCAATCTCATCCTCCCCCACGATTTGCTTTAATTGTTCTGTAGAGACAACTCTAGTAGCCTCTCTACTTATATCCTCCTCTTTATCATCCCTAAGCATCTCATTTATTTTTTGCTCTGTTTCATCCTGGATTTCCTCCTCAGATTGATGGGTACTCTCATAAACTGAAGTTGGTCTATCATCTGCAGATTCTTGACCTACAGAGTAATACTGTGAATCAGTTGTTTCTGCTGAATACCCACTATACACCTTTTCACTCTGATAAGTGTCAGATTCATGTTCGCTTTCTTGTGACATACTCCTTGAATGTTCATTAATTAGACTCTTAAAGATTCCTGCCGCCTGTTCTTGTGAGACAACACGAGTTGCCTCTATTCTATCCTCACCCTCACTTGCGAATGGCGATCTCTGAACAACAGTTGCCTCATCTTGATAAGAATTTGCCTCAGAAAAACTTACCTCCTGAGGTCTTATGGTTATTATATTGCCGCACTTCTTACACTTTACTTTTGCACCTTTAGCAGGAATTCTATCATCACTTATTTTGTATTGAGCATTGCAATTATCACAGGTAAATATCATAATCTTAACTCCTAAACATGTTATATACCAACAATACCATAATAAATCAAATTTTTTACATCATGATTAAATGGAAACACTAAGTCCCAACTTGTCTCTAAGGTCCATATACTCCTCAGACATATAATATATCACAATCTCTCTTAAAAGTGTCCTCTGAGGTACCTTATAAACTCTAAATGGTATCTTTTGGATCATTGAAAGGGCAAATTCAAAATCCTGAGTTATGGCCACCCCAGCCCTAATAGATGATAGTTCTACACCCTCCTTAAAATCTTCAATTCTGGGCCGAACCTTCTCATTATAAAATCTTGAGGCAAGTGCCTTAAATACCATCATCGTATCAGGCGTCATCTTAGGTGCAAACAATCTCGCATACTCTTGATTTAGCAAAGGATTACCTTCCATCAAGGCAGATGGTTGAACAATAGCAAGAATTGCATTTAATATAGCATCCAAGTGCTCTGGTGGTTTACTTGATAAAATCAAAAACTCCGGCCTGACGAATGTTAGCTCCTTTGCCATCAACAACCAGATCTCTTTCTTTGATCTCTCCTTAAACATATCCTCACCAAGTATTAGTGATGGGGGATTAGTGGCCACTAATCTTATCCCACTAGAACCCGGTTGTCCCTTATACACCTGCAATGCAGGGATGTTCAACACCCCTTTAACATATCTTAGCATCGATGCGGCAAACAACTGAGAAGTATTAACATCTATGTAGTCCGACTTTTTAAGCCCATAGGCCTCAGGAGGGACTAAGAATATCTCTGGATATTTTTTAATAACTGCACTGAATATCGCAGATATTACACCCTTTGCCTGCTCGTGTAAGATCGAATTCTCCCACAGATTTTCTGTGATAGATTTAGCCGCAAGATCTTTCAGTTTGGTTCTAAGTTGAGATATTATTCTATCATCCTCGGCATCTGCACTTTTTAAAAACTTAAGAACATTGCAGATTATATAGACCCTGTCATATTGCTTCGTAGCTAAATATAACCTTTTCAATGCCTTGCAGACCTTTACAGGATTAGTAGTAAACTTAATTAATTGATGATATGTCTTTATGGCTTTATCCCTGTACTTTTCCTTTGAGGAATACAGTTCGGCAAGTATTTCCAAGATTTCTGCATTATCTTTATCGAGGCCTGATACAACCTCATAAGCCATTATAGCGGCCTCTGTATCTCTCAGTGCCCGATAGTAGAGATCTGCAAGGGATCGCCACAAAATCAGTCTCCTAGCCTTTTGATCTTTTGGGGTCCTCTGAATCATAGATCTATACGCCTCTTCAAGCCCCTTCCAGTCCCGCCTATCAGCAAGGATCTTCTCAATTTCAGCAAATGCCTGAGTATAATTAGGATCTATATCCAATACTTTATTATAATACTCCAGTGCCTCATCCAGATTTGACAAAGACTTACGGCTGAGTTCTGCAAGTTTAATGAAGTATTGCTTTTGCCTGTTCTTATCTTTCTCAATCTGAACAAGTTCTTTCAAAATAGAAACTGCCTTCTGGGGCTGGCGAGCCTCAATATATAGCGGATATATCTTTTCCATAGCCTGCTGCTTCTGTTCAGGTGACTTAGCACTCCTTAATGCCCCGGAATAAGAGTCTATTGCCCTAAATACGTCATTAAGCTTATCAACACAAATCTGACCGAGTTCCATATACATCTCAAATCGCTCTTGGTCTGAAATAGCACTTATAAGCTGGAGATACATATCATATACATCATCCCACTCAGCTCGCTCAACGTATATTTCTTTTAGTAAAGTTAGAATCTTGATGTGCCTATCATCTATTTCGTAACCTTTTTTCAAAAAACTTAATGCCTTCTCAAGATTCCCAAGTCTTCTCTCAATCTCCCCTATCTGATAATAAATATCCACTATCTCAGCATCAGATAGTACATCCTTCTGCTTTACTATCATATTTTGATAGATAGCAGACGCCTTTTCCCACATCTCCAACTGGGTATATCCTATAGCAAGGCTTTCCATAACGGGTAAATATGATGGATCCATATCATAAGCAGCTTGATAGCTTCTTATAGCCTTTTGCATATCGTTTAACTTCTCAGCAATATATCCAAGCCTATAATATTGTCTGGCTATCTCTTTTCTATCCCCAGTCCTCTCCAAGTCCTTGACAACTACCTCAAGACATGATTCTGCCCTCTGCCAGTTTTCCTCTCTAAAATAGATATCGGCAAGAATTTTTGCGACTGCCACATAACCAAAATCGATCTTTAGCGCCTCTTCATAATAAAACTTTGCCTGCTCAATATCATTCTTCTCCTCTTCATATATCTTACCCATCTCAAAGTATATCCTCTTTTTCTCCTCAGGATCACTTATATATTGAGCCTCATGCTTCATCAATTCAAGATACTGATTTAAGTTCTTCTCAGAACCGTAGATACCTCTCAAAGCTCTCACCGCATCAATAAACGCGGGATCTATATCGATGGCCCTTCTATACGACTCCTTCGCCGATTCAAGATCAAGTAGCATCTCCTCGTGTATTTTACCAAGTCTAAAATATATCTGAACCGCTTCACTTGTTTGCCCAAGACTATCAGCCTCTCTTCTCAGCATCTCTACCGCGTTAAACCAATTACCACTTTTCTCATACAACTCTGCAAGGTTATGAATAGCTTCTCTATTGTTTGGATCGAATTTAAGAACCTGTGAATAATATGCCTCAGATAAATCTGCCCTTTTCAACTCATCCCTGCATATAGTAGCCATCTTCAACAAAATATCTATTCTCTCATCAGGATCGTCTGTCAGTTCCAGATGTCTCTTATAAGTATCAACAAGATACTCATAATTTTGCTCTGCCAGATAACATCGCTCAAGACTCTTTATGGCATTCAGATCAGTTGGATCGATATCAAGAATCGCATTATAATGTTCTATAGCTTTAGAATAATCAGACAGGATCTCCTCATACACACCCCCAGCCTTGAAATGGAGATCAATAATCTCTGATGGTTCAGTCAAAATAGGAATCTCACTCTCATAAATACCTACCAACTCCTCATGCATATTAAGTCTTTGATATATACTTTCGAGCGCCTTTAATCCATCAAAGTTTTTCGCATCTATATCAAGGATAGATAGGTATGCCTCTACTGCTCTGTCATCTTGTTTTAGCTTACTCTCATAAACATTGCCGAGTTTTAAATAATATGGAATTTGCTCATCTGGTTCTAGATTATCTATCATTCTCTTTATACTCTGGACCAGATCCTCAAATCTTTCAGTCTCCTGATAAAAATCTATCATCTTTTGAATAAGTTTCTTATTTGACCCATCAAGTACAAGTGCCTTTTTAAGAATAGCTGACGCCTCATCAGAATTATTTATATTTTTGTGATAGATATCCGCAATCCTAATATAAAGTTCAATCTTCCTCTCAATGTCATGAGATACTTGTATCTCCCTATCAATTATATCGATAAGATCAAGATATCTCCCATCTTTTTCATATATATCCTGTAATTTATGATATGGCTCGAGGTTATGAGGGTTGAGTTCTATAACCTCTTTGTAATGTTTCTCAGCCTCTTCTTTTTCACCGAGTTTAGCAATTGAGATTTCTGCCTGTCTCCGCTTCAAATATTCGAGCAATTCGCTATCGGTGATTGAATCTATAGCATCTCCATAAACTGCATATAATTCTTCATATAGGTGTGTCTTTTCTGCCAACTCCTCAACTTTTGACAACACCTCTCTGTCAGTATAATCCTCTTTTAAAACTCTACACCAGGTAAGAAACGCCATCTCAATATCTCTCATTTCGCTTTCATATAATTGGGCTAAAGATATTAGTAAGGCCTTTCTATTAGAACCATCCTTTTCTATCTGAATCTTCTTCTCATAGTAAGGCGGTAATTTTGTTATTTTGTTAGCGCTTCTCAACAAATTAACCAACTTCTCAAAGACATCTGAATCTGCACTATTTATCTCAAATGCCTTCTCATAATTGAAAAGAGCCTGTCTTTCATCACCAATATTTTCAAGGTATATTGAGGCAATCTCTTTGTAAATATCAAATCTCTCCCCTTCTTCAACCATATCTATCATCAACTCGAGAACCGATATTAACTCCTCATAAGCAAACAGATTCCTTAAAACCGACGAAACTCTTCTTAATTCCTCTATTGTATGAGGTTCAATATCAAGAACTCGCTTGGAGACTTCGATTGCCTCTTCTCTTCTTCCTAACTTGTCCCCAAGAAGTTCCATAAGTTCAAGCCTAAACTCCTTAAGCCTCTGGGGATCCTCTTGAAGAGGAATGAGCCTTTTTAGCACAGTGGCCTCATCAACAAATTCACCTGTCAAACGATAAACCTCCCTTAAAAGGAGAAGGAGTCTTGTATTCTGAGGCTCTATGGCTAAAGACTCATTAAGAACAAGCTTCGCCTCTTGATAATCCATCAATTTTTTAATCAACACATCTGCAAGCCTTATCCTAAACGGGATAGATTTACTCTTATCTACGATTGCATCAATGTATTTTTTATATAAAATTGCCAGCTCTTTATAATCCCCTTTATCCTGATAATAATTCTCAAGGGCCTCAAAAGCCTCATCATTAGAGCTATCCTCTTCAAAAATCTCTTTGAACATCTCGATTGACTTCTCTGATTCACCAATTTTAGAACCCAATATAGACGCAATCCGAGTCTTTATCCTAATCTTATCATCCTCTTCCTGTGCAAGCTCCAATTCTTTTTCCAATATCTTCCTAAGATTTGCAAAATCCTTAAGACTTTCATACAATTTTTCCAGGGATCTAATGGCGAGCCTATGATCTGGCTTAAGTTCCAATATGCGATTGTAAGAGACTATTGCCCCTTTTGCATCTTGTAGTTTTTCTTCAAGGACCTTTGCAAGCCTGAATATCAAATTTATTTTCTCATCCTCATCTCTGCTAATCTTGATCTCCTCCTCAATGACAGATGTCAGCTTTTCCCACTCACCCTTCAATCTATAGATTCTATCCAGTGAAGCAAGTGCTATTTCGTTCTGTGGATTTGCTGCAACTACCTCCTCGAAGTATACCATTGCCTGATCCTGATCCTTAATCTCCTCCTCGTATATTTTTCCAAGCCTTAATGCATACTCCGTCCTAACGCTCTTAGACCTAACAGATGAATAGATCTCCTCAAGAGTAGCTACTACCTCTTCAAACGACCCTATCTCTTTAGCTATATCCTCAAGTCTTGAAAGAATTTCTGTCTGTTCTGGAAACTCTCTAAGTAACTTTACAAGAGATAAAAATGCCATCTCAGGCTGTTGCATATCTTTCATATAAATCTCTGCGACTTTATTCATATATTCATATCTAACATTCTTCTCAATATTCATTTTCGACGCCTTTTCATATATAGCAACAGCCTCATCAAAGTTACTGTTTGTAATATAGATATCAGCAAGGAGCGGCACAACTTCTTTGATGTATTTACCCTTTTCAAACAATTCCCTCAAATGTCTTAACAAGACTGCATTTTCTTTATTGTGTTTAAACGATTCTTTATAATATTCAAGGGCACTCTTAATGTCATTCATCCTTTCTTCATAGATGAGTCCTAGTTCAAATTTATATTCAGAAAGCTCAACATCATCTTTAACTATTAATAAGAGTTTACTTAATGCCTCCATAAGGTCTTGCCATCGTCCTAAACTACTTGCTATCTCTGAGATCTTTCTTAAGGCAAATTCATTTTCTGGTGCAAGTTCTACAATCTGTTTTAACGTCTCAAAACCTGTATCCACTCTATTCATAAAATCTATCTGAATCTCTGCAATTTCCATCAAAAGCGCTGTCCTATCTTTTATATCCTCCACATATTTCAATCTCCTCTTAAGAACTTGCAATAGCCCCTCTTTATCATCCCTCTCCCTATATTGAGCCTCGAGCGCTGAGAGTATCTCCACCATATCCATCTCAGACATATCTTCTAAGACAAGTTCTTTATAAAGCTCAAATGCACCATTAGAATCTCCTAAATATCTCTGTCTTATGTCTGCAAGCTGCTTTTTAATGTACTTCATAGTCTCTTCTGTCAACAGTTGTGAGAGCGCCTCCTCACATACCATTGCAATCTGCTCCCACAATTCATATGAATCAGCTATATCAATCAACTTCTTTAAGAGATGTATATTCTCATAATCAATGTTAAACGCCTTGATATAAAATTCAGTAGCCCTCTGCTTATCTCCCAATTCAAGGGATATATCTGCTGCTTCAACAAGATAATCTATTCTTTCTTTTGGGGATTCCACAGAAGCAGCAAGAATCTCAAGAACTCTAACCATAGCTGCCTTTTGATTAGTCTGTTTTAAAATAGAATACAACAATCTCCCAGGCCTAAGCTTATCAGGAGATTTATCAAAGATTTCATCAAGGATCTTAACTGCTTTATTACATTCAGGATCAGAGGTCAAAATAGATTCAACAATTTGCGTTGCACTATCAAAATCTAGGAGTTTGTCCTTTTTTATTTCGGCTAATTTAAGTTTCAACTCTTTTTGCATACCTTCACTTTCTGCAAACTCTATTCTCTTCTCAAGGACTCTTGCCAAAATCCCATATTGTTCACCTCTCGTAGTAATATCAACAATTTTTTCGAAAACGTCCTTATCAGAGGGGTCCTTTTTAAATAATTCAAATAGGACATCTGCCGCACCTTTCACATCCTCAAGTTTCTTTTCTATTACATCTGCCATTTCAAAGCATATGTTCTTCTTCTCCAAATCACTCTTTGCCAATCTAAGCTTCTGCTCGTATAAATTTACAAGATCAGAATACCTACCTGCCTCTCTCTGATACTCACCAAGGAGGTTAATATACTCTGCATTGTCATGAACTAGACCATTCGCCTTCTTCGCATATTCAAGCGCTCTATTAATATTATTAAGTACAGCTTTAGAAAATTTAGCTGCCCTTACATAAATAGCTGCTCGTATACTAGCATCAATCTTTTCATCCTCTGCAATCTCTTCAAATAACTCAACCGTTTCCTCAAAAAGGTTAAGCCCCAACGCTGCCTCTTCCAATCTCTGGGCAATATCTTCGTATTCTGGTAGTTCTCTAAGAGCTTTACAAAGAGTTGAATACACAAGATCCATCTGATTAAGCCTATCCTTATAAACATTGGATAGCTTTATATAAATCTCTTTCTTATGTCCTTTATCTTTGAGGTTAGGTATTACCCTAGTATAAAAATTAGAGAGCAATCCCCATTCACCATTATTTGTAAAAGTCTCCTCAATAAAACCAAATATGTCACTATAATTTGGAGACTCATTCATTAGATTCATTAACTTTAGCAAAACTATTTCTGAAACAATGTTTGCTTTTAATGCCTCTTTGTATGCCTCAATAGCCTCATCATCCTTCTCAAGTCTCTCCAGAGAAATATCCCCTATCTTCATAAAAATTTGGGATCTATCCAAGGGCTCAGTCACAATTCTCAACTCTTGCTTTAATACCTTGACAAGATTCTCCCACATCATTGTCTTTTCCAACAATCTTTCGAGCCTCTTTAAAATTTGAAGATTATAGGGATCTAACTCTAATATCTGTGCTAATGCTGAGATCGCCTTTACATCATCCTTTAATTCTATCTCATATATTCTTGCAGCCTCCATCAAATCTTTTATCTTCCCATTTTTATCTTCAGCGAGCATTGCTCTTCTAAATAATGATTCTGCCAAGGCTACATAATCAGATGTCTCCTGGGCTAAACTTATAAAACGACTCAATATATCAATATCATTTGAGACATATCTACTTAAAATACCAAGTGTTGTTTTTAATCCATTTATATCATTTAATTTTTTTTCATAAGTATCAGCAGCATACCTAAGAATTACAAGTCTTATGTCCTCTGGACAGTCATCCATAGAACCTCTTTCAACAAAAATACGAGCAAGCTCCTCTTCTCCTCTAACATCCTCAGCCATCTTTATTAATATCTGAATATTATCTACATCATACGGCATTTCTTTGAAAATCCGAACTCTTGTATTAAACGCAAGGTCCTTATGATTTAACTTACTCTCATAAATCGTTGCCAATTCTCCTAATGCCCTAACTCTCTTGTTAACATCTGTCTCAATTTTAAGTTCAATCTCTACCAGCCTAATGTATGTCTGATAATCTGATTTCTTAATAAGGTATGGCTTATAAATAGGCGTTATTTTATCAAGTAATAACCCACTATCTGCAAACAATGAAAGAAGTCTATAAACATCCTCATATGACTCATCCGATTTATAGACATCAATGATAAAAGAAAAGGCCTCTTCTGGGGAATCCATCTCTGTCAACAATACTTCAGCGAGTTCAATCCTCTTTCTGTTCTTTTCATTAACATGGCTTGCAGAATCAATTTCTTCCTTCATAAGACTTACAAACTCATCCTTCTTCTTGACCTTCCTATACAGATTCTTTAGCTTGTTCCTGGAAAACTCATCTGTAGGATCCGAAGATAGAATCTCCCTATAAATACTTATAGCTGAGATATAGTCTTGCCTCCTCTCTTCCTTTATTTGAGCCAGCTTCTTTAATGCAACAATCCTGTCAGCGAGTCTATTTGATAATTCAATCTCTTTTCTAATAGCAGATTCAATATCATCTATTGCCTGAGTAGTCATAGCGATGGACGACAAAATTTTAACAGTCTCTATATCTTCAGAATCAATAGATAACACAACTTTATAAAACTTGACCGCCTTCTCAATGTCATTTAGGTTTTTATGGAATATTGAAGCAATTTTTTTATACAGCGGGAGATACAGATATTTATCTTCTGTCTTTGAAAACGAATCCTCAACAACAGGCACTAGGACATCCAATATATTCTGAGGCAGGACTCCTCTACCCAAGAACTCATCAATAAAGTGTAAGACCATCCTATTAGTTGGTTCAAGTCTGACCAAAACATTAAAGGACCTTATTGCATTTTGAATATCCCCTTTTGAAAGATAAAGCTCTATAGATTTCACCAAAATCTCTATTTTTTCACCCTTACCCTCGACAAAAAAACTCTTATAAAAGAATATCTCAGGCACCTCTTTTACAAGATTTGCCTTTTGTGCAGTATTGATGAGAGAATCAATCAATCTTGGTTCAGGACCCGTGATTTTGAATGCATCAAGGTAATTTAAATAAGCATCCTCATAATTGTCTCCATATTCATACAATTTGCCCAAAATCTCTAAGTATCTTGCCTTTTGCTCATCTACGCGTGTTACCAATAAACATCGGTTAAAAAGCTGAATAGCCGATTTGTAATCCCCCTTTTCAATATACATCTCTCCTAAAAATGAATTAAGGAAAATATTATCAGGATTTTCGCCTTGCACACCATTCAAGATATCCATAATCTGCTCGACATCTTGAACAGAAGTATTCATAAGCAGAGTTGAAATTAAAAGAAAATCAATCTTTGATGATACTACTTTCAAATTTGAGAGCTCTCGGCTAACAAACTCAGAGAAATTAATTTTCTTAAATCTCAGACAATACTCATATACGAGCTTCTGTCCACAGTATGATACAGGATTAAGGGATATAGCCTTATTAAGGGCATCCTCAATCTCATTTGTGTGACTCTCACCAAAGTAATTCATCAATAAATATGCTATATTTAGATAGATCCTCGCAGAGGCGGCCCTATCTTTCTGCTCAACAGCTAAGGCCCTTAGATTTGACAACGCCGACTGAGGATTATTTTCAATTTCAGCCAAGATATTCTGAAAATTCTTAACACTACGAGAATCCGGTTTATAAACCATCAACTTTTCGAGTGCCTGCTTATTTAAATTGAGATACAAAGGGAGCTCTACTGTCCTAGCAAGAAAATCCTTTATTTTATTAGAATACAATTGCTTATCATCAAATAATTCTTCTTCAAAAGAAAGTATTCTAAACAGAGTTTCAAATAGAGATAACTCGACTGCCAATGATTCAGCTCTTTCAAGGGCAATAATATTTTTAAACTTTTGCCCACACAAAATGTAATATCCAAGCGCTTCAAGTTTATTAACCTTAGATACCTTATCAGCTAGCAACAAAAATTCCTTAGCATCTTTTAAAGCTATTGCATAGTTAATCCACAAGTTCTTCAGCCTATTCTGCATTCTCCTTTTTTCGTAGTATTCCTTGAGAACACCTAGCATCTCTGCATCTATCCAACCCTTTTTCTCCAGGAAATATACAGCGAGTAAAACAACGTTATGATCTTTTAGTTCCTGCTTAGTTCCTATATCAATTAAATACCTAAGGATTTTCTGAGAGAGATCCGAATCGCCAACTAATAATAATGCTTGTAAAAGATAATCAACAGCCTCATCATATCTATGTTCCGCAATAAACTTTTTCACAATCTGTTCATCAAAAAAGTCATCAACCATCTCCTTATTCAATTCGTTTCTTCCCATAGAAACTACCTCATTATTGTCGACATTTTTATCTTGTTTTAACTCATTTTTATTGCGACTCTTACTCTTTCTCGTCATAAAAACCTCTCACTACTCGCTATATGGAAATAAGCTTATATTAAACAATTAAAATATTTGCAAGCAATAAGGATTCTAAATTAAAATTAATAGTTATTCCAAAAAGCGATTAATTTGATAGAGATCAGTAAGCCTATATTTTTTACTAAAATAATTTTCTTGACTTTCATAGAAACTGATTATAATTAAGCCATCGCTCTTTGATAATTGAATAGAGAAATTTTATTTTATTGACACAATATCCAAACTCTGTTATTAAACATGAACTAAGTATGATTCTTTTTAATAACCCCAAGGAGGTGTTTAGATGAAGAAGGTAGTATTGTTAACAGTAGTGGTATTCCTGATGGGCATCTTCTTTGTTGGCTGCAATCAGGAAGAGATCAAGAGGCTGAATGAACAGGTAAACTCTTTGACACAAGAGAGAGATGGCCTCAAAGCAAAAGAGGCTGAGCTCACGAAGGCAAGAGATGACCTTACAAATCAGCTCAATGCACTAAAGGCAGAGAATGAGCAACTCAAAAAGGATTTAGAGGCATGCCCAAAGAAGGAAGAAAAGAAAGAAGAGGCAAAGAAGGAGACAAAGGCTCCTGAAAAGAAAGAGGCTGCAAAGAAGGAAGAAAAGAAAGAAGAGAAGCCAGCAGCCCCAGCCGAAGAAAAGAAACCAAAATTTAAGGCTGCTCCTCCCAAGGCAAAGTAATATAATTCCCCTTGGAACTCAGAACCCTGTGAATGTTTTAATTCGCAGGGTTTTTTTATTTTAAATACTTTTATGCCTAAAATAGAGCTAAAAGGTGTTTCTAAAAAATTTGAGATAAAAAAAACAAAAACGGAATTTTTCCTACACCCTTTCAAAAAATCATACAAAAACGTGCTGGACGATATAAATATATGTATTGAGAAACCGGGTATCTATTCCCTTATAGGTCCCAATGGCTCAGGGAAGACAACCCTTTTAAGGATTATTAGCGGTATTCTATATCCCGATGTTGGAGAAGTGTTAATAAACAACTCCCGCTTTAATTTAAATCCTTCTAAAGTATTTCTGATTTCAGAGTCTGAAAGAGGATTTTTCCCTAGGCTCTCACTAATAAACAACCTAAAATTCTTTGCATCACTTATATATTCTAACATGAGAGAAATTAATAAAATAATCACGGATATTCTACATGAATTTGATTTAGAAAAAGAAAAAAACACTCGGTTTCAAGAACTATCCACAGGAACCAAACAGAGACTAGCCATTGGGAGGGCAATGTTGTTTAACCCCGAGATCTTGCTTTTTGATGAAATCACTAAAGGGGTAGACATAAAACAACAACAGATTATATATTCACTGATAAAAAGATTCAAAGATGAAGGAAAGACTATAATTTTCGCCACCCACCTAATAAAGGAGGTAGAAGAACTCTCAGATAAAGTCATTCTATTAAACCAAGGTAAAATATTTGGATTTGGAAACATATCTGAGGTTACAAAGGACATCAACAGAGTGTTCGAGATACAATGAAAAAATATCTTTTAAAAGCATTCAGCTTTATAATAAAGGATTTTTTAGTCGAATCAAGCTATGGATTCAACGTATTAATGCAAACCATCGGTATAATTTTCTCTGTTTTCACATTTTATTATCTCTCAAAAATAATCGATTTAAGTCAGACACCTGAGCTAATCAAATACAAAGAGTATTTTCCATATGTCATAATAGGCATAGCCTTATCAAACTACTTGTCTGTTGCCACAAGAGGATTCGCCCAGAGAATTCGTGAATCTCAATTAACAGGGACACTCGAATCAATATTAATATGTGGCATTAAACCCGGCGAATTCTTGATTTTAAGCACTTTATATGATTTTTTGTTCTCCACTATAAGAATATTCATTTATATTGCAACGGCATTTCTATTTTCCAAAGGAAGTTTCTACATTAATCAGATCCATTATTCAATATTAATCTTGCTCCTATCAGTAATAGCATTTTCCTCTATGGGAGTTTTATCAGCAGGATTTGTTCTTATGTTTAAAAGAGGGGATCCTATTTCAATAATATATAGTACACTCTCTTATTTATTCAGTGGGGTCTATTTCCCCATATCACTTCTTCCTATCCCACTCCGTTTTTTCTCTAATCTTCTACCTATGACACATGCACTTGAGGGCCTAAGAAAATCTCTTCTAACAGAAACCACATACACAGACTTACTCCCGCAAATAATTGCCCTCCTCATATTTTCTCTGGTACTATGGCCCCTCTCATTACTCATATTTTCAAAGGCTGTTAACAAGGCAAAATATGAAGGCTCACTTTCCCACTTTTGATAAAAATTCTTTTGCAAGTTCTATATATGCCTGCGCACCTCTACTAGTCGCATCATAAAGAATAATAGGCTTACCAAAGCTTGGAGATTCTCCTAATCTGACATTTCTTGGTATAATAGTATCATAAACCAAAGAACCAAAATGATGCCTCAC
The DNA here is from genome assembly GCA_026416535.1 of Deltaproteobacteria bacterium. GTDB lineage: Bacteria > Myxococcota > SpSt-1050 > SpSt-1050 > SpSt-1050 > SpSt-1050. Next base: position 3,604 of record JAOAFA010000092.1, on the reverse strand, counting down.
TTCCTCCACCACTTGCTTCGATAGATTATTCCTTGCATCATACATAGTGAGAACAATTCCATAAATTTTTATAGACGGGTTTAAATTTTGCTTAACTCTCTCAAATGTTGTCATCAATGCAGATAGGCCCTCAAGGGCAAAAAACTCACACTGTAAAGTAATGAGTATACCATCAGATGCCACAATCGAGTTTAATGTCAATAAACCAAGTGATGGGGGTGAGTCAATAATTACATAATCATAATCATCCTTTATCCTATCCACAAACTTCTTTAACCTGAATGCCCTATCTTCCACATCCACCAGCTCCACCTCAGCCCCTACTAATTCAGAATTGGAAGGAATAATAAAAAATTTATCCATCATCGTTGACAATACCCCATCAGAGGGTGAATTTGGATCCAATATATATTTGTATATACTTTGAGCTAGCCCCTTTTTATCAATACCAAGCCCTGTTGTAGCATTTGCTTGAGGATCAAGATCAATCAATAAAATCCTTCTATCAGCTATTGCAAGTGAAGCAGATAGATTAACGGCGGTTGTCGTCTTTCCCACTCCTCCTTTCTGATTCACTATTGAAATAACCTTCCCCAATATATCCTCCTAATCCCATTCAAAAAAAAAGCAGGGCATTGCCCTGCTTTAAGAAACTCAACCTTATAGTAACTAAACATTCTCTACTTTTTTATCACCTATATCTTTTTTCTTCTCTCCAGTCGTCAATTTCTCACTCTTTTTACTACCCTTTTTTTCTTTCCCAGCCATCTTCTTTACCTGCTTCTTTTGGCCCTTCTTTTCCTCCTCAAAGGCAAATTCTATTATAGACATCGGAGCTCCATCACCACGTCTTATACCAACCTTATATATCCTCGTATACCCTCCAAATCTATTGGTAAACTTTGGTCCTATTTCGGTAAATAATTTTTTTAAAAGCTCTTTATCTCTAACAAAATAACTGACCTTCCTGATATTTGTTAGATTATTTGTTCTGGCAAGAGAAATAACCTTATCAGCAATCCTCTTTAATCCCTTTGCCTTTGCATCTGTAGTCTGAATCCTCGAATGTCTAATCAAATTCATGAGAAGATTTCTAAACATTGCCAGTCTGTGTTCCTTGGTTCTACTATATTTTCTACCTGATTTTCTGTGTCTCATACATAACTCCTAATTTTTTCTAAACATCCTTGTCCTTTGAGGGATTTGGGAATTCCTTTGGTGGCCAATTCTCAAGCTTCATCCCAAGACTAAGCCCCATGCTAGCTAATATATCCTTTATCTCCCTAAGAGACTTACGACCAAAATTTTTGGTCTTCAACATCTCTGCCTCTGTCTTCTGAACAAGATCACCAATATACTTTATATTAGCTGCCTGTAGACAATTACTAGCTCTAACCGAAAGTTCTAATTCGTCAACTGACTTAAAAAGATTTTCATTTAGCTTTGATTGAGGCATCTCAACCTTAGAAACCTCCTCTACCTCTTCTTCAAAATTAATGAAAATCGCCATCTGCTTTTCGATAATTTTAGCCGCAATCGCGACTGCATCCTCAGGTCTCATTGCTCCATTTGTATAAACTTCAAGGATAAGCTTATCATAATCTGTAATCTGGCCAACCCTCGAATAGGTAACATTGTAATTAACCTTTTTAACTGGTGAAAAAAGACAATCTATAGGCAACATTCCCACCGGAAGCTCATATTTAGCTCTTATCCTATCTGCCCCTTCATATCCTCTGCCGTGTTTAATGAGTAATTCCATATTTAGTGTCGCACCATCATCAAGGTGTGCAATGACTTGCTCTGGATTTATTATCTTAACAGACTGGTCTATCTCTATATCTTTTGCACACACTGTCTTTGGACCCTTTTGCTTCAATACAAACAACTTCTCCTCAACATCTGGATCCATCTGAACAACAACCTGTTTTAAATTTAATATTATATCTGTTACGTCTTCAGATATCCCCTGAATACTTGTAAATTCGTGCAGAACGCCTTCAATTTTTACTGCCGCTATTGCTGCCCCAGGTATAAGCGAAAGGAGAACTCTTCGCAACGAATTACCTAAAGTTATGCCTAGACCCTGTTCCAATGGTTCCACGATAAACTTTGCATAAGTATCTGTTTGGGTCTCCGCCTCAATAACCATCTTCTTGGGTTTAATGAGTTCCTTCCATACCTTATACATTTCTCCTCCTTCTTTCTATCTTGAATACAATTCTACAATTAACTGTTCATTTATATTAATATCGGTTATATCCTTTCTCTCGGGAAGACTCTTTACAATACCCTTAAAGGATTTTTCATCCACCTCCAACCACTTTGGAACCATCCCTTTCTTAGATGCAAATGTCTCCGCAATAATCTTATTATTCCTCGAACGTTCCTTAAGTTGAATCTCATCCCCAACCCTAACAAGATATGAAGGGATATCTGTCCTCCTACCGTTCACTAGGAAGTGTCCATGTGCTACAAGCTGTCTGGCATGACTACGACTCTTTGCAAATCCTAATCGATAAACTACATTGTCAAGCCTTCTCTCGAGAAAGACCATAAGATGTTCACCAGTAATACCTTCCTTCTTTTTGGCTTTATAAAAATATTCTCTAAACTGCCTTTCCAACACCCCGTAAATTCTTTTTGCCTTCTGCTTTTCCCTTACTCTTATTCCATAACCAGAGAGTTTCCCCTTTTTAGAACCATGTTGTCCGGGTGGGAAAGGTCTTCTCTCAATAGCACATTTGTCTGTATAGCACCTCTCAGATTTTAGAAACATCTTTGGGTCTTCTCTTATTGCCTCTCTCCTACAAAGTTTACATCTAGATTTAGTATATCGTGCCAATGTTAATCCTCCTTAAAAAAATTAAACCCTTCTTCTCTTAGGTGGTCTACACCCATTGTGTGGAACTGGGGTTATATCTTTTATCATAGTTATTTTTAATCCTGCTGCTTGGATAGCCCTTATCGCGGACTCCCTGCCCGCACCGGGTCCCTTAATAAGGACGCCAACAGACTTCATCCCCATATCCAAAGCCTTCTTAGCGGCATCCTCCGCTGCAACCTGAGCAGCAAACGGGGTACTCCTTTTTGAACCCTTAAAACCCATTGAACCTGCACTTGACCAGGCAACAACATTCCCATTCACATCAGAGACAGTAACAATCGTATTATTAAATGTTGCCTGTATGTGCACCAGGCCTGTGTTTATAATCTTCTTAACTTTTTTCTTCTGTCTCACTCTCTATACCTCCATTATTAATAATTGAAAACTAAGTCTTCTGTCCCGATGACGCAGACGACCTCATAATACCCCTTCTAGGCCCTTTACGTGTTCTCGCATTTGTATGGGTCCTCTGTCCTCTCACAGGTAGATTTCTCTTATGTCTAAGCCCCCTATATGTATTTAGCTCTATCAATCTCTTAATATTCATCGCAACCTCTCTCCTAAGATCACCCTCGATCTTGATACCTTCTTGTTCGATTACCTCCCTAATTCGCTTGATCTCTTCATCGCTCAACTCATAACTTCTCTTATCTGGCGAGACCTGTGCCTTATCTAATATAACCCTAGCAAGCGACCTACCAATGCCATATATATAGG
>JAOAFA010000104.1 GCA_026416535.1 Deltaproteobacteria bacterium | reverse complement strand
GCATATTAGTTATAGGAGCAACATCGGTAACGATTTGATGTATGTTACAAACAAATGAAGTTTGATAAATAAAAAAATGTATAAACTAACGATTGGTTGTAAACTTTTAAATGTATTTTGTTAGAGCGGTTTATTTAGGAGATAGATAATGAGGATCTGATCAAGAGTGCCAGGTAAATTCTAATTACCTTTGGCATTCTTTTTAGTCTACTTGTAAAATCTCCTATTTTTTCTGCTTTGCATAGTCCTTCTTTGATGAGAAGTCCTCTTATAGTTTTATGACTAAGATTTATGTTATGTTCTTCCTCTAATTTATCCTTAAAGTGGAGGATATTGAGGTCATAGTAGAGGGTTCTTCTAAGATTGAGTATCTTTTGTTTGAGTTCAGGTATAAGTTTGAGATTAGGTGGGTTATTTATCTGTTTTTCATCGGAATACCTCCTTCTTAGATATTCAAACTTTTTAAGAAGAAGGCTATCATACATGTGACATTTCAAATTAGTAATATCCTGTGACATTTTAAAATAGAAATCACATCACGATCCTTATCCTTGACATTTTGTTGGTTTATCATTAATATCTCCACACTTCCATGGGCGAGTGGCGGAATGGCAGACGCGCCAGACTCAAAATCTGGTGAGGTTTACCCTTGTGAGGGTTCAAGTCCCTCCTCGCCCATTTGTTTTCTTCGGTGGTAAGGAGGTTAAAATGCAAGGCTTATTTATTTTTCTTTTCTCTATCGTTTTTGTATTCTCTTGCCAAAAGGGGGTAGACTCGTCTAAGGTGTCAAAATCAGAACCAATCGCCAAGATAGGAAACACCAAGATCACCATTGATGACTTTCAAAACAGAATAAACAAACAAAATCCGTTCCTAAGGGCTAGGTATGCTGATAGAGAGAAATTAAAGGAGTATTTAAATAACTTAGTGAGACAAGAGGTTTTATTCATGGAGGCACAAAGACTCGGTTTTGATAAAGATCCTGATGTCGTAGATAGAATGAAATCCGATTCAATATCAAAGATGATTGCAAAGGAGTTTGATGAAAAAAAGAAGCAAGAGCTTGTATCAGAAGAGGATATCAAAAGGCATTATGAACAGAATATCTCTGATTACAATAAACCTGAAGCTGTATATGTAAGGACATTTTTTGTCAGGGCTCCAGAAGGAAGCAAGGAGCGCGCTGCAAAGAAAAAAGAGGCTGAGAAATACCTCAAAGATATAATTGCCCACAAGGATGATGATACATACTTCTTTAACCTTGTAAAATCAAAGTCCGACGACGAGGAGATAAGGGCAAGAGGGGGAGAGCTTGCATATCTATCAAGGGAAGAATTAACTAATAAATATGGCAAGGAATTTGCTGAAGCAGCTTTTGGGCTTGCCTCTATAAATGATATTACTCCGCAACCAGTCGAAACTAAAGACGGTTTTTATATAATAAAGCTGAGGGGTAGAAGGCAGGCGATAAACAGGACGTTGGACGATGTAAGGGAGACTATTAGGATGAAACTCTACAGTGAAAAGAGACAAAAGGCACTTGAAGAGTGGGTTGATTCACTCAAGAAAAAATACAATGTAACAGTTCTGGAGGAAAATCTTTCCAAGATTCAAATAGATGTGCCACCAACAGGAGAAACCTCCAAGAATCCTTCATCAATAAATCCGAAAGATGCTAAAAAATAAATGACATACCAGAAAGAGCAACTGTTTTTGCTTCTTATATCACTGAGTCTATCCTTTAGTCAGCTCTATTGTACGAAGGAGGAAAAAAAAGAAAAGGAAGAATTTCTTTTTATGATTGACGAGAAAGAATATGATTTGACGACTGTACTTTTTGATTTCAACAGGATGAAAGCAGCATCTGACTCATTAGAAAAAAGCCATAGCCAGAGTAACAAGATAATTAAGCAAAATTTTATTATTCAATTTATTAATGAGGAACTGCTGTATCAAGAGGCAAAGAGACGGGGACTCAGAGTTGAGAATGAACAGATTGAGGCAGAACTTAGAGAGATGAAGGATGGACACACGGATATGACATTTGGAACCTATCTATCTTCTATGATGTTGACGGAGACTACATTAAGAGATAAAATTGAGAGGCGACTCCTAATTGAGGAACTTATAAACTCACTTGTAAAAGATTTTTATGTTGAGGATGAGGAGTTAAAGAATTACTACAACTCTAATAAGGCAGAGTTTGTAAGACCTCCCATGTGTAGAATGCGACATATAGTTGTTAAGACTCGTGACGAGGCACAAAATATACTTACACAATTAAAAAAAGGGGCATCATTCGAAGAATTAGCCCACCTTTACTCAGAATCCCCAGACAGGAAAGATGGTGGCGATTTGGGATTTTTGCCTGTCGATGCTATTGATGAGCATTTTAAAAAAGAATGTAGAAGACTTAATGAAGGTGAGATATCCTCTATAATTGAGTCCTCAGAGGGTTACAGGATTTATAAATTGATTAAATATGTTCCATCCACAGAGTTACCTTTTGATAGCGTTAAAGAGCAAATAAGATTGAGGTTGTTGGATGAACACAGAGAGAGGGAAAAGAACAGACTTCTAAGAAAATTGAGAGCAGAGCATAAAATAATTATCAATCAGCACATTTTAAATAAAATAGATTAGAGGTACCTATGTTTACCAAATTATTGGTTACATTGTTGCTGGCTCTTAGAGAAGATGGCATTTTGGTTGATAGAGTAGTTGCCAGGGTAGAAAATGAGATAATATTACTTTCGGATCTGTCCAAAATGGTTGAGATGCTGACGGGAGACAAGATTGAGTATACAGACGATGACCCTAAGGTTTCAAAGCTTTACAGTAATGTCTTAAGTGAAATGATTGAGGATAAGATAATTCAGATGGAATTGAAAAAAATGGGTCAAGATATTACGGAAAGCGAGATTGGGTTAGCTATTGAGGGTGTCAAGAAGCAGAGAGGACTCTCGGACGAAAAGTTTGCTGAGCTACTGATAAAAGAGGGTCTCTCATTTGAACAGTACAAAGATGAGTTGCGGAGACAACTAAGAAGGACCAAATTTATGGAGATTCGTATCCGCCAGAAAGTGAAGGTCACAGATGAAGATGCGAAATTGTTTTATAACCAAGAGTTTAACCCAAGTAAGATGAAAAAATTATACGACATATCGGTAATTTTTGTCTCTTCGCTAAACGATAAAGCTAATGAGAAGAGATCACTTGAAAAAATAGAATCAGTAAGAAGGGAACTCGCAATGAATTCTGATTTTGCAGAACTTGCAAAGAGGTATTCTGATCACCCAAGTGCAGCCTCAGGTGGGCATATAGGTAAAATTTCTAAGGGTGATATGAGGGAGGAGTTTGAAAGAATAATATTCAGCCTTGGTGAAGGAGAGATATCAGAGATAATTAAGAGTCCTGAGGGTTTTTATGTCTTCAAGGTTAATAAGATCTCATATCCAGAAATCAAGGAATTCGATGAGGCCAAAGAAGATATAAAAAAAATGCTTATTGAGAAGGAGACAAATAAGCAATTTTCTTATGTTATAGATACCCTAAAGAAAAAGTATACAATCTATGTAAACTTAAAATAACATTTGGAGTGATACCCATGTCTAAGATTATAGGAGTTACTATGGGTCACCCGTCTGGGGTGGGTCCTGAGATACTGATCAAGTCATCTACGAGATTTATAAGAAAGAATAAAAGTGTTAGCCTTCTGATATTTGGTAGTAAAAGAGTTCTTGACCACTATTCTTCTATAGTCGAGACTGGAAAGGACTTTTTACAGTTTATAAAAGAGGGTAGAATAGGTATATCAGATCTCGGGGATCTCAAAGCAGATGATTTTCAGCCAGGACTCCCGTCTGAGGAAGGCAATATAGCACAAATTGAATTTATTAAGGAGGCTATAAGAAATATTAACAAACTCTCAGCTATAGTGACAATGCCCATATCAAAAATTGGGCTTCTAAGGGAAGGAATAGAGATCCCTGGTCATACTGACTTATTCAAGAAATTACTAAGTGTTAGTTTTGTTCAAATGTTATTCGAGATGAAGGGGAAACCACTTATAGCGTTAACCACGACACACGTACCTCTCTCACAAGTGCCAAAAATAATAAACAAAGATGTTATACTTAGAAACCTGAGGATGCTCAATTTTGCCATGAAAAATCTATTTAAAATCAGGGATCCAAGTATAGCTGTCTGTGGATTAAACCCGCATGCCGGTGAAGGTGGTTTGTTGGGGAAAGAAGAAAGCGAAGTTATCGCCCCGGCTATTGAGGTAGCCAGTAGGGAAGGTATTAATGTAAGTGGTCCTTTTGCATCTGATTCAATCTTTTATAGAGCTTTTAATGGAAAATACAATGCGGTATTAGCAATGTATCATGACCAAGCCCTTATACCGGTCAAACTTTTCGGTATCTCAAAGTTTGTAAATATAACATTGGGTCTGCCAATAATCAGGACATCTCCAGCTCATGGAACTGCATTTGAGATAGCTGGGAAAGGGATTGCCGAGTATAAAGGGGCTTATAATGCTTTGGAGGTTGCGTTTAGGCTATCCAAAGGGGTGACTGGGAATTTGATATGGAATATTTAAAAATTAGAGGTGCAAGAGAACACAATTTAAAAAATATTGATCTCTCATTTGAAAAAAACAAGCTTGTTGTTATAACCGGTGTATCGGGATCAGGGAAATCATCACTTGCCTTTGATACAATTTATGCAGAGGGTCAGCGAAGATACATAGAATCACTCTCTGCCTACGCTAGACAATTCTTAGAGAAGCTGAAAAAACCAGACGTAGACTCTATTGAGGGTCTGTCACCAGCAATATCTATAGAACAACGGACACTGAGCCATAACCCCCGCTCAACCGTAGGAACAGTAACAGAGATATACGATTATCTTCGATTGTTGTATGCTGCTATAGGAAAGGTTCACTGTCATATATGTGGAAGAGAGATTACAAGGCAAACTGTTCAGGAGATTTTTGATCAAATATTCAAATTAGCACATAATAAGCTCATAGTAGTATATGCACCAGTAGTAATGGGGCAGAAAGGAGAATATAAGAAGGAAATAGCATCCTTTAAGAAGAGTGGTTTTTCTACGATTAGAATTGATGGAGTCTTGTATGACCTCGATGAAAAGATTGAGATTGACAAAAACAAAAAGCACGATATTGATGTAAGAATCGATAGGGTGGTTGTATCCCAAGATGAGAAGAGTAGAATAACAGATTCTGTTGAGACTGCACTTAAACTAGCTAAAGGGCTTGTAAAGATTGAATCAGAAGAGATCAACCTATCTAAGATATTTTCTGAGAGGTATGCGTGTATAAGCTGTGGTCTATCTCTTCCTGAGATAAAGCCTGCCCTATTCTCTTTCAATAATCCAAAAGCCGCTTGTCCTCATTGTACTGGGATAGGAAATCTCTACTATTTTGATCCTGATAAGATTATCCCTGATCAGAGGCTCTCTATAAGTAATGGCGCCTTCTCCGTATTCTCCCAGATCCATACATTCTTTATTGATGAAGTTTATACCGCACTCCATCTGTTAAAGGTCAATCCTGATACTCCATTTTTTAAACTCTCTGATAAAGTAAAAAGGATCCTTATATATGGAAGCAGCGAAGGTGATCAAATCTATTTTGAGGGTCTGATACCGTTTCTCGAAAGGAAGTATAAAGAGACGGAATCAATGAGCGTAAAGGAAAATCTTGAGAAATTCATAAGCTATAAGCCATGTCCAAAGTGTAATGGGAAGAGATTAAGACCAGAGTATTTAAGTGTGTACATAAATGGGAAAAACATAATTGACGTTACAGAGCTGTCAATCGATAAGTCCATAGAGTTCTTTAGTACTCTCACACTCACAAAAAGAGAAAGTGAGATCTCAAAAATAGTCTTGAAGGAGATCAAAGATAGATTATCATTCTTGAGGGATGTTGGACTGGGATATCTCACTTTATCAAGGGCATCATCCACATTATCAGGAGGGGAGTATCAGAGAATAAGATTGGCAACGCAGATAGGGACAGCCTTGTCTGGTGTAATCTATGTGCTTGATGAACCGTCAATCGGTTTACATCAGAGAGATAATATAAGGCTCATAAAGACACTCATAAATTTAAGGAACTTGGGTAATACTGTTATTGTGGTAGAACACGATGAGGCTACTATCAGATCAGCAGATTTGGTTATTGACATGGGACCTGGGGCAGGAGAGTACGGTGGTTATGTAGTTTCAAATGGGACACTTGACGAGCTCATGAAGAATCCGGAGTCGATAACAGCTCGTTTCTTAAGGGGCGAAGAGAGGATAGATTTCAAGAAAGAGAGGAGAAAAGGCAAAGGCTTCCTTGTTCTCACAGGGGCAAGAGGTAACAATTTAAAAAACATAGACATAAAAATTCCTCTCGGAACCTTAACAGTTGTTACCGGAGTCTCAGGTTCGGGCAAAAGTACCTTGATAATGGATACACTATACCCAGCTCTTCTAAATAAGCTTGGCATCTCAAACCAGAATGCTCTGCCTTATGACTCAATAAAAGGATATGAAAGCATCTCTCGCATCATCCAAATTGATCAATCTCCCATAGGGCGTACACCACGGAGTAATGCCGCAACTTATACCGGCCTCTTTACCCCCATAAGGGAACTATTCTCTATGACAATAGAATCCAAGTCACGGGGCTACAAGGCTGGTAGATTTAGCTTTAATGTAAAAGGGGGGAGATGTGAGGTTTGTGAAGGTGCTGGTGTGATATCTGTACAGATGCAATTCCTGCCGGATGTTTATGTTACATGTGATGAGTGCGGAGGGTCGAGGTATAATAGAGAGACACTAGAGATCACATACAAAGGTAAGACGATCGCTGACGTCTTAAATATGTCCGTTCTCGAGGCACTAAGATTCTTTGAGAATCATAAAAGGATATCTAGAATACTCCAAACACTTGATGATGTTGGACTTGGATATCTCAAAATAGGGTTGCCTGCAACAAATCTCTCAGGTGGAGAGGCTCAGAGAATAAAACTTGCATCAGAGCTTGGGAAAAGACATGATACCTCTACTTTATATGTAATGGACGAACCGACTACAGGATTGCATTTTGCAGATATAAAAAAACTTATGAATGTAATTCATAGGCTTGTAGATGCAGGTAATACATTTGTTATAATTGAGCATAACCTCGATGTGATTAAATGTGCTGACTATATCATTGATCTTGGACCTGAAGGGGGAGAGGAGGGTGGCTTCATAGTTGCCGAAGGAACACCAGAAGAGATAATCAAATCTGAGAAGTCATATACCGCACAATTCTTAAAACCTATACTGACTTTAAAGAACTGAAAAATAATTTGTAAAATTCTGCTATATTCAAGCCAGATTTTTTAGTTTAAGGCGAATGAGAGAAGAGATAAATTCTCTACTTAATGTTGTACAGGCTTAATTGAAGAGCGATTAGGGAAATACTAAGGGAATAAAGAGTAAGATGAGAGGATAATTATCCTTCAATTGTCCTAGATTAAAGCTTGAGGATAAATTGAGTATATTTTGGTCACTTTAAGACCAGATTTTCGCATACCAAAGTCTTTATAGTACTTATAGCTCATCCTTCTCTACACTTTGTATGTTCCAACATATACTCTGAAGTCATCGAGTATCTGCCTGTATTATTTCTTCAAAAAATACCTTATTGTCTATTTACTAATCTCTGAAAATATTCATGCTAAGTGTCCATATCCATAGGCAGGTAATATTGTGTTCGTATGTCAACCATCTTTAAGCTTTTTGTTTACGAAAAATTATAGGAGTAGGTCTACAATAAATAGTGAAAAATCTTTATAAGGAATTCTTGAGCATATTTCAAAAATCGACTCCCGAGAAGGTAAAAGGCTTATCCCCACTTCCTTTTTAATGCCTTTATGAAAAAGAACTCTACTTGAGAAAAACCATCAATAATAAAGCCAACGGATACTACAAAAGAAAATTAGCCTTGTTTTTAGCTTTCCATCCTCGGAGATCGAAAAGAAGAACTACGTCACTCCATATTACCTAACAAATGAAAAAAGACAATATGCATATTTCCAATCAGTTTATCTGAAACACGATTCTGAGTTATTCCTACACTAACATGAAGGCTTTGCTTCAGCCCATTAAACCTCCTTCTTCACATGCTCACCTATCAATAAGGCTGTTACAAAACTTTACCATACTGTTTGTCCATCTTTGATATTCCAATCAACGATCTTTCTAATCCTAACTCCTTAATCATTTTATGAACTTTTAATCATCTTATTTTTCATAAGTATTTTTGATCTTAATCTTCAATTTGTGGGATAGGAGAGGGTTATGGGCAGGATTTATAGCATACTGTGATAAAAGGTTTAGGTTTTTTGAGTAGGTGGGTATAGGGGATGTTTTGTAAGTGTATGAGGTGGGCAGTATTGCGATGTATGTGACATTAAGTGGGGTGAAGAGGACCAAATGGAAGAGGGGGTTTAAGCCATTTGTTAAATCAACTTTTTATAAGAAAAAGGCGGTTTAAGGCAAAGTTTTTTGACCAGGCTACTTTGTGGGGGTTATAAGAACTTGGTGAAAAAGTTTTAAAAACGAGATTGACAAGTCCGTCCGTTTGGTTTATAAGTACCTAGTTAAGGAGTAAGATTGGATGATAACAGAGCTTAGGAGGTTAAAGAATAGAGCTAGAAGAGATGCTACGAGGCAAAGACTCATTGAGGTTGCTAAGAAGATATTTGCAGAGAAGGGGTATCATAATACGATAGTATCGGATATTGTAAAAGGTGCGGGAGTAGGTCAAGGGACGTTTTATAGAAATTTTAAGGATAAAAGAGACATATTTGAAAATTTACTGAATGAGCTTACGGAGAAGCTCCTTTCATCTTTTTCGGATATGAGTAGTGAGCTCCCCCAGAATAGCAATGAATATAGAGAGGCCTCTATCAGGGCAATAAAAAGGATGATAAATATTGTCGTTGCAAATAAAGAACTTGTAAAAATCTATATCAAAGAGGCTATTACAGTTGATAAAGAGCTTGAAAACAAGATCTACGAGTTTCAAATAAGATTTGCCCAGCTTGCAAAATACTATTTAGACCACGCTATTGAGAAAGGGTTCGCACGAAGGTGCAATTCTGATATTGTCTCTAAATCAATAGTAGGGCTTGGGTTTTCGCTTCTGAATATGTGGCTTGGGGGTATAATAAAGGAGGAGGATGTAGACGATATAATTACCGAAGTTATAGACTTTGCGTTTTTTGGTCTTGTTGGGTCGGTAAATCCAAAAGGAGTAGAGCTATGAAAAGTATAAAATCAAAAAGGGCTTTTGTAACAGGGGCCGCAAGTGGTATTGGAAGGTGTCTTTGTGAACTCTTGGCAAGGGAAGGTGCAATTTTGTATATTTCAGATATTAATGAAGAACAGCTCAAGAAATTCGCAGACGAATTAATATCGAATGGAGCTGATGTTACCTATTTTGCATATGATGTCTCTGATTTTGAAGCAGTAAAATCAGCCGCTGAAGAGACTTTGTCAAAAGGAGACTTAGATATACTGGTAAACAATGCCGGGATTGGGTATTCAAATGACCTCGCAGATACACCTATTGATGTGTGGAAAAGGCTTGTCGATGTGAACTTCTTTGGACCAATCTACCACATCAATGCCTTCTTAGAATCAATGCGTAATGCTAAGAGAGGGCAAATTGTAAATGTATCATCAGGTCAGGCATTTTTTAAGCTACCTGGCTGGGGTGCATATGCGAGTGTGAAAGCTGCGCTTGGTGTCTATTCCGAGATATTGTACTACGAATTAAAAAAGTACGGAATAACTGTAACTACCATCTACCCCTTTATGGTAAATACCCCTTTTTACAGAGAGATCGAGGGTGAGACGTGGGGAGCTAAACTTTCAATGAAACTTGTACCGTATTACTCAATGAAACCCGAGACCGTAGCAAGGATAATATTAAAGGCTATTAAACAGGAGAAAAGGGTTGAAAAGGTTTCAATATTTAATAAGATCGGGTTTTATTCACAGGTTGTGCCTTTTGCCCAGGATATAATAGCAACTACGTCAGCCCTATTACTTACAAAAAGAAAGTGAGGTCTTGTAATGTGGAATATTGTTAAACTAATAATGGGGAGACAAATAGGCTTTGAGATGCGAGAGAGGATGAATGGGACTCATAGATTTGAAAATGGCTATGGTCCGGATGGTGTATTCCCTATTGAGTTTGACGTAGTTTGGGGGACAAGTAACATCCTTGATTGGATAAATCCGAAAAGTGAAAGGTTCTTAGTGAATGATCTATCTGGGCATATTACAGTGGGAGGGTTTTGTGAGAACGCGGAGGTTAAAGGGACATTGGAACTCAAATATTTTACCGAGTTCAAGATTAGATATAAATTTGAATTTGAGAAAGACAACAAGTTGTATGTATATGTTGGAGAAAAGGTGAATATAAAACCTTGGAATCTACCCGTATCTCACACCACGTGTTTTGGAACCATCTTGGAGAAAGACTCAGGGAGACTAGTCTCTCGCTCGGTTGTCTTTTTTAGATATTCTACTATCCCCTCGTTTTTGTTAAGTCTCAGGATAAAAGGCTTAAATATTGGATGAGGTGTGTAGTTATTTCCTATCTCAACACCATATTCTCTTCAAGATTTTACTGAATGAAGGACTGCGAGCCAACATTGACTCGATCTTCAAGCAACAAACCGAAATACCGCCTCTTTTAGCCGCGATCCAAGGTGGAGCCTTCTAGTGTATATATTCACAAGATAATCACTTTCAAAAAACTAACTATTTGGAAGCAAAGAGTAAGTTGAGATGAAATTGGATGACTTTAATCAAGTCATTGTTTTAATGTTTATCCAGCACAACATTTTTATTGTCATAAATAGTGAGTTGTTGTTTTAAGTTTCAGATAACTATTAATGAATAGGACATTCTGTTTTGAGGCAAAATTTACATAAGACCATAAAAGGCAAATTCTTATTACACTCCCTTGGAACATGCTATTTAACATCCATTTGTAGCATCCATTATTGATTTCATTCGAGCGTTAAATCTTGTGCCGGCAAAGCCTTTTTAGCAGATCTACCTTGGCTTACAAGTAAAAAGGATGTAACCTTAAGTACATCCTGAGTGTCTGAGTATCCTTTGATTTTCTATTTCTTTCCTTGTCTTCACACTCAGTTGAGATACAAAAATAAAGGCTCTCAGCATCAATTGGATTTTAATGTCTTTGAGATTATCGCACTCTTGGGGGTCTTGTAGGATTTAAACTCAGAGTCTCTCTTTTTTAATTTAACAAAACTCCACTTGTGGAATACCCAGAACTGAGCGTAAAAGATTTACTTGTTGGACCTTAAGTGCGTCTATGTTACAATGTTATTAATCCCTTATTTAGCCCACAAACTTTGTGGATAGGTAATTTACCTTGTGAATCACCTCGACGCAGATTTTCCTCTCTTTTTACTCTTGTTAATTATAAACCTTATAGCGAAAATGGGCAGGGGTGTTCTCTATTTGGCTCCCCTTGGGTATATGCAGAGAGTGATGACTAATACTCTGTCTGAATGATAATGTAGATTTTTAGATTTGTTTTCCTTTCTTTTTATTTACGTGACATGGGGTATGTATGAAAGCTTTCTCTTTTGACCCATTGTTATACTTAGATTGAGGTTATAGATATGACAAAATTATCTTTGATAGTGAAAATATGATATTACTCAATTCATGAATAGCAAATTTCGGTTATACTTCTTAATCTATTTAGGGAGCACTACATGGAAAAGGATTTCTTTGTGGTTTTTCTTGTTTTTACATGTGTTTTAATAATGTGGGGGTGCTCACATAGTGAAGTTGAGTATAACATAGGTGATATAAATAGGTCAGATATGGTTGAGCCCGTATTTCAAGATGTCGATTGGATAATTAATGACACTAGCAGGGATAGTCTGGATAGTGAAGGGGTGCTCGATATTGGTCAAGATGTTGAATTAAGTGATATCAATATTGAAGATGTAATTGAGGATCTTACGAATATGGACGTGAGCGATGATATAATAGGTAAGGAATTAGAGTTTTCTGATCTGTCATTAGAAGATGATGTAGGTGTTCACAAGTGCTCATATGAAGAGAGAGTTCATACAAATGGGCTGGAACTCGACATAGTAGTAGATTTGAGAGATTTTAAGGCATCTCGGTATTTTATAGATGAGATTGTGTCCGTTGAAGCTGAATCTGATGGTGATACAATAACTCTTTTTGGTAATAATCATTTAATCACAGCGGTGGATGGAGAGTATGTATATGAAGGTTCTAAAATTACTATTTGTGTCTCCCCCTATAAGAAGGGTGACAAAATAACTACAAAGATGAGTTTCGTTGTAAATTCCAATAACGAGCTCTTCGGACTAAGGAGGTGGAGGTTAAACTACCAAGAATCTGTAATAGGACCATTTACAGAGCCTTATTTCACACATTATTGGCTGTTTGTACCCCAATCGAGCTACAGTATCGCCCCACAATATGATTTTAATATTATACTAAACAGAGTCTCCCTCTCAATAAAAGTTCCTGACAATTATTGGAAGGTCTATAGTATAGGGGGAATAAGAAATTATGGGAATAATATCTACACTTTTGAATTTAGCACCCCAATACCTCTCTATTCATTGAGCTTTGCGGCAAGCAATTATTATAATGAATTTAGCATTGGGAAAACTGAATCTGATATAGAAGTAAAGGGTATAGCTCTAAAATCTAATCTGTCGAGGGCAAAGCAGGCATTTGCATCTGCAATCAAGACCATAAACAGGATGGAGGAGATTGTGGGTAAATATGACTTTGGGAAGATACTTCAGTTGGCGGATATCCCAGAGTTTGGCGGTGGTATGGAACATGTAACTATTATTTGGATAGGCTCCAGCATAATAAATGCTCAGCCAATAGAGTCTCAGTATGTGACAGCGCATGAGGTTGTCCATCATTGGTGGGGTAATAATGTTATGTTTTATGATTGGCCGCACTTTTGGCTTGCAGAGGGCTTTACTGAGTGGAGCACAATATATGAGATAATGCCTTTGATTACTGAGAAACAGACAGTAGATAAGTTGAAATATTATTGGCGGTTGTTTGCCGCGGAGGAATACTCACAATATGGTGTCCCCCTGAGATTCTCAGATTCAGAGGATATAATGAACTATTTTAATGATGTCTTGGACCAGTTTTATAAGTACGGATCCTCAATTGTTGAGATGATTTTGCTGAGGCTCGAAAGAGATTTTAATATAAATAGATATGCATTTTTACGGAAATGGTATGAAAAATTTAAACATAAACGTGTCACAACCGAGGATTTGAGAGAATTTCTAATCAATTTCACAAACAACTACGATTTTTGGGAAAAATTTTTTAATGAATGGATCTACTCGACCCCCTGTCCAACACTAAAAGTGTTTGACTTTGAGTTCGTCAATGGAAACCTGTCTTTTAAGATTATGAAGACAGCAGGAAATCAAGAACTGAAAAATCTACAGATACATATATCTACCAATTATGAAGAGAAAATTGTGTCTGTAGACATAGGCAATGTGGGTGATGTCAAAGAGATTAGTACGCGACTTTCTTCCTCGCCTCGGCATATCACAATTGACCCCGACTATTATTTTGTGTTCTTGATTGATAAATCACAGTGGACGGGACCAGAAATAGACTTCGGAAGAGAAGGTCTCTCTCAGGGTATTTTAAATATAAACCCGGAATTCATAAGGCATCTTCATCAGACAAAGTATCGGAGGTTTTATCTGAAATAAATTGTTGAACACATCATGGACTAAATCTAGTTCAATATAACTCTATCGATCATAATCGTGAGTCTGTTATGTTTACGCGTCTTACTTATAACATTGGAGTAGGGTTTGATTCAGAGTTATATTCCAGTTGCCATTTTAGGGATAGTTATTCCTCTTCAGTAATCTGAAAAGTCTTTACCTCTTTCAAAGAAACCTCTGCAAACGTTTATCTCTAAATCCAACAAAGAAAAGGTACATGATTTTTTCTTGATGAGTCTCAATACATAGGTGTGCCTATAAGTATGGCAAAGCATAAAACTGATGAGCTTTAGTTTACCAAGATACTAAAATTATATTTCTTGACATATAAAGTAAAAGGAGCGATATTAATATTAAAAGGAAGGGTTATTGACAATTTTTCTCTGAGTGAAGGAGTGTTTTATCTTGAAAGAGCTAAAGTCCGATTTGTATGAGGTATTCTTTAATGCATCAAACGACTTGATGCTGTTCTTGAGTAAGGAAGGGGTTGTTTTAGAGTGCAACAAGGCTTTCTTGTCTATGTTCAATTTAAAAAAAGAGGATGTTATTGGTAAAAGATGTTTTGAGGTTGTTCACAAAACTGGGTTTCATGTAGAAGGCTGCCCATTATTGAAGGCGCAGGGGAGCAGGAAGCGGGAAGAGATGGAGATGATAGTCGGAGACAGAGTTTTTAGGGTCACTGTTGATCCTATACTTGATAATGAAGGAAATATTGAAGGCTTTGCACATCTAGCCACAGATATCACAAACTACAAAAGTCTAATAAAAAGCTTGGAGGATAGTGAATCTAAGTTTAGAGAGCTATTTAATGCTTCCAAAGATGGTCAAATAATTATGAGAGAGATTTTCCTCGATACAAATGATCGAATGGCCGAGATATTTAAATGCAATAAGAGCGATATAATAGGTAAAAGACCTGCTGACTTCTCCCCGCTCTATCAACCTGATGGGAGTAGCTCCTTTGAAAAGAGCAATACGCTTATTAATATGGCTTTATCCGGGGTTGAACAAGAGTTTTACTGGCAACACATAGACAAAGATGGGAATCCAGTCGATGCAATAGTTCATTTGAAGAAAATTACAATAAACAACTCAAGTTATCTATTGGCTACTGTGCGGGATATCTCGGAGCAGTTGTTTTATGAAAAGGTCAAGAAGACCCTTGATGACAAGGTGAATCTTCTCGAGAGGGCGGAGTCGATGCAAAATATTGTTCCAGGTGTGATTCATGATTTAAACAACGCTATTACAACAACCATGGGTTTACTTGATTTAATAAATAGAGAAGAATTTTTGAGAGATCCAATGTTTATTCAATTAAAAAATTCGATGGAAAAGATAAGGAGATTTTCCGACTCTATAATTAATATTGTGAATGGTCGATTAGAAAGACCTCAGGAAGTAGAAATAAATGGCCTAATAGATGAAATTATAAGATGGCTTAAACCAAAGCAAAGAGAGAATATAAAGATTATGTTTAATCGCACTGAAAAGAGGATAGTTATATCAGGATATCCTCTTAGGATACAACAGATAGTAATGAATCTCTTACTTAATTCTATCGAGGCAATAGGGAATAGGGGCGGAGAAATAATAATTCAAACTGGGCGAAGATTTTACAGCAAAGCTGAGATAAGCAACAACCTTGCCTCCACCAACATTGTGGAAGATGAATATGTCTACATAGTAGTTGAGGATAATGGTTGTGGTATGAGTAAGCAGACAATGAGTAAACTATTTGAACCATTTTTTACTACGAAATCGTATGGCAAGGGTCTTGGAATGTTATCTGTGAAGAATGCCGTTGAGATCCACAACGGTGGTATATTTGTTGAATCGGTCGAACAAAAGGGGACGAGATTTGAAGTAATACTGCCTCGGTTTAAATAAATGTTTTAATTAGTCTTCCTACCCTCTTAATTCCCCTCTCAAAATATTAAGAATCCTTACATTTAAACATAAATGTTCAAAGTCTTATTCAATCTAAAGATACATTACCTTATACTGTTCGAGTCATCAAAAATGAAATACTCCATTTCATATTACCAAAGACTATTTTTATGTGTCAGCTAGAGAGATAATAGTAGCGAAATAAAGTTTACGGGTTGGTTTTCGAACTGCAAACTTATCTATTCAAAACCCATCTTACTCACTTGTTTATCCTTATCTAAAGGTAGTTTATGGCGGTAACAGTATAAAACGGCATAATATCTTTTTTATGAATTTTATTTATATTAGGGTAAAGTTGTGATAATATTTATATGTTTTAAGGAGAAGGTGATATGAAAATGAAATATCTTTATCTCTTAGTTTCATTTGTAATGTTTTCTGTCGTTCTCGATGCACAGACAATTAAGCCGTATGTGCTTATTCTCTTTGACTCATCCGGCTCTATGACTGAAAATCCGCAGGGTGTAGAACAATATTGTGACGGTTCAAATGGGAGCCCATGTAATGGAGAGGGTAAGAACTCAAAGATATACACTGCAAAGAGTGTTTTGACTTCAGTGGTTCAATCGTTCCAAAATAAAATAACATTTGGACTTGGGAGGTTCTATCAGAAAGAGGGTGTGAGCAATCCTTCTAGTGCTTATGGCGGAAGAACTATTAACTATGATGGAAGTGAGAACTGCCTAAAGGGAGGAGAGGTTCTTGTGCCAATAAGAGATGGAAATACCCAGGAGATTTTGTCATGGATGGATAATAATGAAAACTATCCTCAGAATAAGGAATTGAGAGCTGATGGTTCAACACCTATTGATAAGGCCCTCTTGTCAATGAGGGATTATTTTGTAAACCAACTACTCCCATCAGATCCTGTAAGAGATTGTAGACCTTATTTTGTTATACTTCTAACTGATGGTGAGGAGACGTGCGGTGGTGATCCCGTAGGCGCCGTACTTAAACTTAGAGCTACGCAATACCAGTCTAATTATTATGATA
Organism: Deltaproteobacteria bacterium; assembly: GCA_026416535.1. Lineage (GTDB taxonomy): Bacteria > Myxococcota > SpSt-1050 > SpSt-1050 > SpSt-1050 > SpSt-1050. The sequence continues at coordinate 50,129 of JAOAFA010000104.1, read as the reverse complement.
TCAAGACGTTTGTCATAGGCTATGGTGACAACACGAAAGGGGCCCAATCATTAAATGATATGGCAATAGCAGGTGGGACAGCAGTTAATAATAAAGCGTATAACGCAAGTGATCCACAGACACTTGCAAACGAACTTAATAAAATTCTTAATATCACGATTCCAAAAGAGATTTGTGATGGGATAGATAATGACTGTAATGGCAAGACAGACGATGGTCTTACTAGGGAATGTGAGGGGGCTTGCAACACTAAAGGGGTAGAAAGCTGCGAAAGGGGGAAGTGGGTTAATTGCACCGCTCCATCTTACGAAGATGAGAACAAAGAATGTGATACAGGTAAGTTTGGAATATGCAAATATGGAATAAACAGGTGTGAGGGGAGTGTCTTGAAGTGCATCCAAATATACTCCCCTTCACAAGAACAATGTGATGGAATAGACAATGATTGCGATGGATTTACAGATGAGAACGAGAATAATCAGGTCATGAGGAGACCTTGTGCAAATCAATGTGGAACTGGCTATGAATATTGTTTAAATGGCAAATGGGATGAAAAGTCCTGTGATGCGCCCTTGCCGAATAATGGTTGTGGGGGGTGTGGTCCCACTCCACAAGAAGTTTGTGATGGGGTTGACAATAATTGTAATGGAAAAGTAGATGAGGGGAAGGACCTCTGTGGAGGAGAGGCGGTCTGCTATAAAGGGCAGTGCGTAGTTGCATGTGTTAATAATGAGTGCCCGACAGGTAGAAGATGTAATAAAGAGGGATGGTGCTTAAAAGATGATAAGTGTTTTGATGTAGAATGTCCAGAAGGGAAGATATGTCAGGACGGGAGATGTATCGACCCCTGTGAGTCTCTCGTATGTCCGGAAAATTGGATATGCAAAAATGGAGCTTGTTTAGATGGAACATGCTATGTGATGGGGTGCGAAGAAGGGAAGGTATGTAAAAACAGTAACTGCATAGATAATCCATGTAAGAATATAAATTGTGAACCAAATGAGTTCTGCCGTGATGGTTTCTGTGTAAAGAGTTGTTATCAGGTTAAGTGTGAAAGTGGCAAGAGATGTGTTGACGGGGAGTGTGTCGAAGATAAATGTTTTAATGTAAGGTGTGAATTCGGTAAGACCTGTGTTGAGGGGAATTGCGTTGAGGATAGATGCTGGGGTGTTATTTGTGCATGGGGGAGAATCTGTAAGGATGGCCAATGTGTGGATGATCCGTGTTTTAGAATAGATTGTCCTGAACCGGCGGTTTGCTATGATGGTCAGTGTATTGACGAGAAAGAGGTTCCTATTCAGGATGCGGGATATGATTTTGGTCCGGCACTTGACATATCTGTTGATGTACCTATGAAAGATACCACTTCAATAGATGGTAGCTTACCTTATCCTGATGTTTACGTTGAAAAAGATGGTGGTATTTCAAGGGATATTTATGGGTCAGATGAGACCTCAGGCTCATCATGTTCTTGTAATCTAATTGAGTAACAGGATATTGTGGGTAATATTGAAGGTAAAAATAAACTTCTGCACTATGGCAGGAAACTCTTTCCTTACATATTAGGAATAGTCATACTGCTATACCTAATAAACGTAGTTTCTTTAGAGAGATTTGTAGATTCTCTATCAAGAGGGAGATATGATTACTTCATCCCTGCAAGCATTGTGTTCTTTTTTATTGTCTTTTTGGTAGATGTTTTAGGAACTAAACTGCTCATTGATAAATCGGTAATCTATACAAGTTTTAATGAGATGCTCATTGTAAAATCTATTTCGGGACTTATTGGGTTTTTAAATCAGGCAATAGGGCAAATGAGTATTGGATATTACTATCATAAAAAATCGGGCCTTCCTTTCTTTTATGTGGGTGGGGCACTGTTGCTGCTGTTGTTTATAGATATTGTATCCCTTACAATTGCTTTGGGATTGAGTATCAAAAAAGAGGTTATTGGCGTAGCGAGTTTTGTGCCTTATCTAATTATGGGTCTAATGATGGTTATACCTGTGTATCTTGTCGTGAGATTTTCGATTATGTGGCTATTCAAAAATGATAAACTGAGGGTCTCATCTCTTCTCATGTCCAACAAAATAGGACAACTCCTTGGGGCTCTGATTCTTATCCCATTTCCAGACCTGATTACAATATTAATAGTAAGAATTCCCAGGATCTTTTTGAAGGCGTTTTACATGGTCATGGCGCTATGGTTTTTTAATATAAAGGTTCCTTATTCAGAGGGTATCTCCTTAGTTATTTTATCACTTTTTATAGGGGCCATACCGATAACTCCATCTGGACTGGGGACATTCCAAGGCATGAGCCTTATACTCCTGGAAAGATATGGAGAGAAGGCTGATATACTTGCCTCTACATTTGCCTCAAATATGGTCTTTATCTTAGGTCAAGTAATTATGGGTTTGTACTACCTAAACAAGGGATTGTTCTTATTAGGAGATATAAAAAAGCAAGCGGAGGTATCCAAATGAATATTGGAATTCTGGGTGGTGGGGGTATTAGATCACCAATAATCATTAGGATGCTCAGTGATTTCAATTTTGGAGAGGCGCTCGAGGAAGTAAGAGTATATGACATCGATGCAAGAAAGACAGATGCAATCCTCAAACTTGCCTCAGCAATAATAAGCAAGAGTGGTAAGAAAATTGATCTTATCAAGTGTAGTTCTATTGAAGAATTCTCTGACAATCTTGATGCGGTAGTATTCACTATTAGAGAGGGTTTTGAGGAAGGTAGGGCCATAGATGAGAGGATTTGCTTAAGATATAATATAATTGGTCAAGAGACTACGGGTGCTGCAGGGTTTTCATTTGCAGCAAGGAGCATCCCTTCTCTCATTAGTTATTCAGAAGAGATAAGAAAGAGGAGTCCAAATTGTATTCTTATCAACTTTACGAATCCCGCTGGAATTGTTGTGAGAGCACTTAATATTGCCGGTTTTGAAGATGTTATAGGCATCTGTGATTCAGCCGATGCTTGTAGGATTTATGCCTCAGAATTCCTTAAAAGAGATAGATTTAGTTTTGAATCAGAGATAGTGGGCTTAAACCATCTTAGCTGGACTACAAGACTACTGTCTGACTCAAGAGATATACTACCAGAGCTCATAATGAGTGAAGAATTTTATAATATCGCCCATGGGCCTTTCGAAAGGTCTATCTTTGTAAAGGATGGACTCTTTAAGAATGAATATCTCTATTATTACTACTGCTCACAGGATGCACTAAAAGGAATGATGAGCGAGGCTGAGACAAGGGGAGAATACCTGCTTAGAGTCAATAGAGAGCTTGTCGAAAATCTGTTAAAGGAAGAAAATCCTGAGAGACTTATTCAGATATATGAGAAATACCTCAATAACCGATTCGAAACATATATGTCTTATGCATACCACAATATTAAGAGACGGGTTGTTGAAAATGAGTCAGAGGGGTATGCCGAGGTTGCATTGAGAATTATATCCGCAATAAGAGAGAAGAAAGATCTGAATATACCAATGATTCTACCCAACAAAGGGACACTTAACTTTTTACCTGATGAATACGTGGTTGAGAAGTTCTGCTATATAAGAGGAGGGAGTATCAATTCTAAGCAGATTGAATTTGAATTACCTGAAAGTGTTATTGAGACTGTAAAAAGGGTTGCTGAATATGAAAATGTGGCGGCCCAGGCTATTCTCAACAAATCTCTCACTCTTGCTGAGAAGGCACTATCAGTTCATCCACTTATAGGAGAGAGAGTTGCTGGTAAAATACTAAAGGAATTTCTTTGTGTCCACAGTAAGTATTTTTCTGGTTATAAATAGGGGAGAGCTCTTATGAAAAAGGGGTTATTTCTTTTATTGTGTTTATTAACTTTTGGTTGTTCAAATAGAGATACCGATACACATCCTGATTTTTCGGATGCCTTCCTTGATTCAACAATTGGCGAAGACTCCAGATATCCATCTGTTGAGCCAAAGAAAGAACAGATAGGAATATTTAAGGTTGTTTGGCTAAAAGGGACCCCTTATGAGATGGGTTACCAACACGGAACCCTTTTGAGAGATGAGCTAAAAAAAGGTCTTGAGTTTATCAAAAAAGACCCTATCTTATCTCAGCAGGAGGAGATGGCAAGGGATATGGGGGTGATAGACATAGCTATTAAACAGAGTTATCCCGAGATCATAGAAGAATGCAAGGGTCTTGTAGATGCAGCAAAAGATACTGGTTGGTCCTATCAGAAGTGTATAATTTTAAATTTTGGGGATGTGTTTATGGAGTATCTCTTGAATGGTATGCCAAAGCAGGCCTGTTCTCAAGCGGCGGTAGCACATAATGCTACAAGAGATAAGAGGCTTTACCACGGGAGGATACTTGATTGGTCTAAGATTGACTACATACTTGAAAATCCGACGATATTTGTAAGGCAACCTAAGGGTGGGATACCCCACATGTATATAGGATTCCCAGCGAATCTGAGCCCGTACTCTGCAATGAATGTAGAGGGTATCTCTATTGCATCTAATGAGGCTCATCCAAGAGATGTTTCTCAGACATCCCTCGAGGGTCGAAGCCATGTACAGATGCTTGCTAAGATTGTAAGAGAGGCTCACAATCTTGATGAGGCTAGAGATATAATACTGAAAGAAAGGCATATGAGCACAGAGATATTCATGATTGCTGATGGTAAAAATAAGACCGCATCAGTATTTGAGATGACAGCAAAGCATATAGGTGAGAGGAGAATGGACTCGAATGGTGTTATATACGTTACTAATCATTTCTTAGCTGAAGAGACTAAAGACTATGACAAAGAACCTACAAAAGAGGCAAATATCCTGAGATATGACAGATATGCACAACTGCTTGAACCCAATGGTAAGGACACGCTCTATGGAATGCTTGACCCAGAGAATTTAGTCAAAGTCTTAAGAGATAGGATAAACCCATACACTGGGGAAGAATCACCCATAGATGAGTTTGATAATGGTAAAAGTATCGCAACATATGGTGCGCTATTCGCCATTGTTTTCGACCCAGAGAAGGGCCTGGTATGGATAGCAGCTGGGAAGATCCCCGTCCCTCAACAACCATTTGTGGGATTCTCTTTAAGAAAACTTTTAGGATACAAAGATGCACCAGAACCAGTACCCGACGTTATAAAGTAATCCTACATCTAGTACTCCAGCTCATTTAAAATTTCCTTAATTCTAAGGATATCATCTGAGGAATAATATAAAAACTTTATGCCCATCCCAGAGTTATCTATGTCTCTGTCTCTTGTGTAAATCACCTTGGATGGAATTGCTATTGTCCCTCTCTTTTGTGGAAGATTTAAAAAGAGCATTCCACATGTTCCAACTATGTCTAGATAGGGAGTATTAATAAAGCATCCTCCACTTGATATGTTTCTGACAACTACATTAAGACTAAGTGTGGGACTTTCATAATGAGCCTCAATATAGCAACTCTTTCTTTCTTCCTTCCTCCTTTCCTGAATCATTATCTTTTGCCCTCCTTTCAATTGATCTTATCCTTTAATTCTTAACACATAAAAAAGTTTTATCAAGTTTTTTAAGACGTTAGGAACTCTTCTAAAAAGGTTTATGGACGGTGTCCTCTTCTCCTTGACATCAAGTGGTATCTCCTTAATCCTAATATTCTCTCTCTCAGCTCTTATTACAAATTCACTAGCGAAGAGATCCTTTGTTACTAAACACTTATTAACGATCGGTAATAACTTTTCACGTCTAAACGATTTTAGCCCATGGGTATCAGAGCCCTTAAAACCGAGTAGGAGTCTTAAAAGTAGATTTATAATGATTGTTGCAAGATGTCTAAGAAAAGGTCTTTCATCCCTGGCGCCACTCAAAAGTTTGGAGCCTATGACCAAATCAGCCTCATCATTAGCCAAAATCTGGATAGAACTTTTGTAGAAGTTGTATATCCCCAGGTCGATCTCGTCACAGATGACTATGTCGCCTTTTGCTGCAAGTATACCTTTTTTCAAGGCTGCCCCATAGTCAGGATTCTCTGATGTCAAGTACCTCACCTCTTTAAACTTTTTGCATAGCTCTTCAAGTATCTCCCTAGTTTTATCCTTGGAGCCGTTTTCGGAGATAATAATTTCAAAATTCCGCCCAAAACCAACCATCATACTGTGAAGTTCTTCAATAGACTTATGTAGTATACTCTCCTCGTTATACACTGGAATAACAATTGATATATCAATCTTATTGTCTTCCATATACCTATACTCTCCTTATATAATTTAAGTTCAATACTTTCGATAGAATTTTGAGACTTAGTTTCATTTTATCTCTTCCTTTTTACGATACAGGCAAAGGCATTATGATTATGTATAGATTCTATACTCTCTGCCCTTACCATAAACCACTTAACCTTCTCATTTTTACTAAGCCTTTCGGAAAGCTTCCTTACTACATCTTCAACAAACATTGGATTTCTGTATGCCTTTTCTGTAACATATTTCTCATCCACTCTCTTCAAAAGACTATAGATTTCACAACTACCAGCTGACTCCGCAAGTTTTATCAGCTCTTCAATCCAGATGAACTTTTTGTATCTGACAGCTATGGACACAATCGTTCGTTGATTATGTGCACCATAGCGGGATATCTCTTTTGAGCAAGGACATAATGTGGTTACAGGCACATCTACCTGGATTACGATATCATCTTTTTTCCTACGTGAGAAGTATAATTTACAATTATACTCCATCAACGACGGAACCTTTGAGACTGGAGCCACTTTTATCTTGAAGAAAGGGAAGGAGACAAATATTGACACGCTCTTTGCATCAAATCTCTTTCTGATGTTTTCTGCAAGGTTCCCAATATTTCTGGTTGATAAGCCTTCTCTGAAGTTATTTATCTCCTCTATAAATCGACTCATATGGGTTCCTTTTATATTTCGCTGTAAATCGACTGTTATGTGAAATTCTCCTATAGTATGTTGAACGCCCCTTTCTTTATCCAAGACTGTTATAGGAAGTCTTATCCCACTTACACCAACTTGATCTATCGGTATGTTGCGCCCATCAATTCGGTTTTGAATATCAGGTAACCTCTCAAACATTATAAGAATCCTCTATTATTCATCAGATATGTTTATGTATCTCATCACACCATCAAATATTCCCTCAGCTATAAGCCTTTTATATTCTCTGGTCTTTAACCTCTTCTCCTCAACGGGATTTGAAATAAACGAGGCCTCTATCAAAATACTCGGAATATCGGTCCCAAACAGGACGTAAAAAAGTGCATATTTCACACCCCTGTCTTTGACATCTGGATACTTTTTCCTCACCTTATTGATAATTCCACTTTGAACGAACTGGGCAAGTCGCATTGACTCATCAACATTTGCAGATATTGCGAGATCCAAGAGAGTCATCTTCAGATCGCTTATGCTCTTGTCAGAATTTATATTTTCAAGCATAGCGACCTTTTGAGATGCTCTATCATCTGTGTTATTCAGATAATAAACCTCCACTCCTGAGTATTTCTTATTCTTGTTTGCATTTACGTGAATAGATAAGAATAGATCGGCCTTTTTCTCTCGCGCAATTGCAGCCCTTTCTGAGAGTTTTACATTTACATCTGAATCACGGGTTAAAATGACTTCAATGTCAGTGTTTTTTTTGATAATTTTTGCGAGTTCGATGGCAATATCTAATGTAACATCCTTTTCTTTAAGTCCGGTTTTGCCTACAGCCCCTTGATCGTCACCTCCATGGCCGGGATCAATCACAATTTTTTTTACCTTCAACCCCAATTGTTTTGAGAGTGGTATTGTATCAGTTTTCTTCTCACTGATATTCTTCTTGAGATCGTTTTTTATTGATTCTACAATCGTTTTGTTAATCTCCTCCTCAGGGCTTTCTTGAGATTTATTCTCTCTCTTTGATAATGTTTGGGAATCAACGTCTGAGGTTCTTTTTATCTCTGTCTTTTTTAATTCGTATGGTTTTAGGTCTGTGAGCTCTCCAAAGTGAATAATTATTCTCTCGGGTTTCTCTGCTGAATATATAAGATAGGTTTGAATGCTCAATAAATCAAATACAATCCTTACTGTATTGTCAGCAAACTGACCAACCCTTACAGTTCTCAAGAACCCTCTCTCGATTGCATAAAATTTATTTATCCCCTCAGAAAGCTTTGTATCAATCAAATCAATGTAGATCCTTGGAGGCTTTTGAGCCTTTATATCTTCAGGCAACTCTTTATAGAGATATCTAACCTGCCCAGTTACAAATAGCTCGCATATAGCGCCCTTTTCTCCTACTTGAAGCTTAATCTCGTTTAAAGTGAATAAGGTCTTAGTTGGCTCGCCTTCTACGCCTTGTTCGGACATCTTAGCTTTCACAGTTTTGTCCTCAGTATCTTTTACTTCAATCCCACTGTCAGTTACTTCTGCTCCTTGTGTCTCTAAGTTATATGCATCTGGCACCGAATTTAATATCGTAATAGCTTTATCGAAGTAATCCCCCTTAGGGTATTTCTCTTTAATCATCTTAAAATATTTAATAGCCATATCTGTATCGTTCTCTACTTCAAGATATAACTTGCCTAGATAGTAAAGTGCGTCGTCTGCCAAATTAGACTCTGGAAATTCAAAAGAGACTTTCTTGTAATATTCAACAGCTGATTCGAAGTCGTAAGGGGACAAAGTTATCTTCCTTAACTCTCTATAAAGTTCCCCGAGGACAAAATATATCCTAACTCTAAGTTTTGGCTCAGCTTTTTCAGCTAATTCCAGAAGCTCTTTTGATACCTTTGACCAATGAACCCTATATAGCCTCTTCTTTTTGTCCTGCTTAAGTTCTGCAAATCTATTTTTTAACTCCAAAAATTTTTCTTCTATAGGCTCCGCAGATAGCAGATTCAAATTGCATATTAAAAAAAATGTTATTATCTTAGCCATCCTATTCATAAAAAAAACGCCATATATAATAATAATATTACCTATTAAAGTCAAAAAAAACCTTAAACTCTAAAAACACGGGAGTAATTTAGATTACTGTATACATGTATAGCGATACAGTCGAGAACGTCATAAGATTTCTCTTCAAGTAAATAAAACAAAGTTGATATTTTCTACCTCTGGAAAAAAGATGTAAATTACTTGACCTAATACACTAAAATTATCAGATACCAAAAGCATCACAGCTTAAGACTACTCTTAACAGAATCATCTAAAATATCCAACCACTCATCCATGGAATCACTACCCAAATAAAATATGGTGCCCTAAAAAACTCTTCTTCACTTCCCAAATCTATCCATATGCATATACACAAATTACAGCATACTTAACCCTTTCTATGTCCTTATCCTTGATACTTGTATGATATGTGTCTATGAATAGAAGGGACTTGCTCGATTCCCTTGTTCTCAATTCTCTTGCCTTGATGTATACTCTCTTCTATCTTATCTGTTGAATGCAGAAGATTCATTAACTTGAGCAAGGATTTTATCTTGTTTGGAGAATAACTCTCAAGCACGAGGTTCAGTAAAAAATCCACTCATCAGGCAGATGTTTATCTCTAAGTTTTAAAAGTCTCCATAGTTTAACACCTTTGATCCATCTAGAGGAGGTTTTCGTTATTCTTTCCCTACACATGATCATCTCTCATGTATTTTATAAGGTTGCTGATCTTATAAGGTATGGTTGAGCGCCCTACCCTCGTATTTTCTCTCTTATATTCCTTATAAAACTTTAGTTATTCCCACTCCTTGATGTGCTACTCCTCAATTTCATTGCAAATCTCAATGCTATAAAGGATATTGATAAGACCCATTACATGATCCCGCCCAGGTGTTCCAATAAAAGATTATAGGCGTATTTGCATAGTGATCTATTAAATTCTAATATCTCAAATGATTTAAACCCCTCTATAGATCATCATTGTGTCTACTACTCCTTTCGCCTCTCCCATGAGAAATAGGAATTTAGTCTAAGAGTCCGTCCACAACTTTTAGGATTATGGTTAATACGGATAAAAGATATAGAATATGGCTGAGATACCGAATAAAATCCAAAGTCCAGAAGGGATCTCTTTTGTTTTGCCCGTTAGGATTTTTATTGTTGGATAAATTACAAAACCTGCTGTCATCCCAATACCTATGTTGTATGTAAAGGACATTAGTGCTACAACAGTAAAAGCTGGAATTACCTCCGAAAGATCCCCAAAATTTAAACTTGTGATAGGAGATAGCATGAGCATTCCTACTACAATAAGGGCTGGCGAGTACGCACAAGCAGGGACAGATGAAAATAGTGGGGCTAAGAAAAGACAGAGTAAGAAAAGGATTGCCGTTATGATACTTGCAAAACCGGTACGTGCTCCTGTCTCAATACCTGTTGCTGATTCGATATATGCACCACTCGTTGTAGTACCAAATAAAGATGCCAATGTTGTAGCTATAGCATCAGCAAGCATAGGTCTCTCAATTCTTTCAAGTTCTCCTTTCTCATTTAAAAGATTTGCCTTCATACCTAGGGCTATCAGTGTGCCAATGGTATCAATAAAAGCCATTATAAAGAGTGTTAGTATTACTGAAATAAATCCGAAATTAAATGCACCGACAATATCCAATTTTAAGAATATTTCGGAAAAGCTGGGTGGCATGGACAATATACTTTCAGGGAGAGGGGCAACATTGAGAATAAACGAGAGCAGGGTAGTAACAATAATACTTATGAGGATCGCACCAGGAACCTTTTTAATTATTAATAATGACATAACAACAAATCCTAGGATTGATAGGATAACACTTATGTTTTTTAAGTTCCCTATGTGGACTGGTGCCCCTGGAACACCTAAGGTGACGATTCCAGCGTTGTTAAGACCTATGAAGGTCATAAAGAGCCCTATACCCACTGAGAAACCTATCTTCAGTGAAAGAGGAATTGAGTTGGCAAGCCAACTCCTAATTTTTAGCACTGTGATGATTATAAACAAGACTCCACTGATAAATATCGCACCAAGCGCAGTCTGCCAAGAGTACCCCATCACCTTAACTACTGTATAGGCGATAAAGGCATTTTCTCCCATATAGGGTGCAATCGCAATAGGCATTCTCGCATATATACCCATAATTAGTGTCCCCAGAAATGCAGTAAGAATGGTTGCCACCATTGATGCACCAAATGGAAGCCCTGCAGCCTCTAATATCTTGGGGTTAACTACTACTATGTAAACCATTGTAATAAAAGTTGTTGCTCCGCCTATAATCTCCTTGGTAAACGTCGTGTTGTATTTATCAAATTCAAAATAACCTCTAATCACAATTGACCTCCTCTTTGAGTCCATATATACTAAACCTGTTAAAATTTTCAAGCCAAACCCAAGATATAAGATAATCTAATTATCCTGCTCAATATTGTAAACTTTTGCATAAATAGCCCAATAGATGTCAAACCTATTAAATCTATCCTAATTACTTATGGATTGTTGATAAAGCTTATGGTGTGAGTTAATATTCTATTTCTCTTATGGTTTACAATCCGACTAAGATTTCATGAGGATTTTCAGACCTCTTTTGGTGGCATGATTTTTACACAACTATAAGGTATTATTTTTTAAATATCCTAGCGAATAGGCAGGTAGATGGTAGAACCACAGTATTCAATTTCTTTACAGTTATTAAATTTTTGTATATAAGACAAGCGAGGTTAATAGTTTATGCCAAGGGTATTATTTGTAGACGATGACTTCGAATTTACCAATATGCTCTCCACGTTCATTTCTATGGAGGGCTATGAGGCTGATACCTCTAATTCACCTAAAAGAGCTCTGAACTTAATAAGAGAGCAAAACTTTGATTTTGTGATTACTGATATTCGAATGCCAGAGATGGATGGATTAAGATTTTTGGAAGAGGCTCTCTTGATAAAACCTAATCTGATCATTGTTGTTATGTCTGCCTATGGGACCTATGAAACAGCTATTGAGGCAGTCAAAAGAGGAGCTTATGATTACATTGCCAAACCGTTTAACCCAGAGGAACTACTTCTCTTATTAAAAAAGGCTGAGGAGCGGGAGAACTTAAAGAGGGAGAATAGCCTTCTTAAGATGCAGATAAAAAAAGAGTCCGGTCTTGATAGCATTGTTGGAAATTCGATTGCTATACAGAACCTTAAAGAAAGGATAAAGAAGGCCGCCGGAGTTGATGTAACCGTCCTTATAAATGGGGAATCAGGCACAGGCAAAGAGTTGGTAGCCAGAGCCATTCACAATCTTAGTAAGAGGTCTGATAGACCCATGATAACAATAAATTGTGCCGCGATTCCAGAAAATCTAATTGAAAGCGAGTTATTTGGACATACAAAAGGTGCTTTTACGGATGCTCAAGCAGATAAAGTCGGATTGTTTGAGGATGCAAATGGTTCTACACTGTTCTTGGATGAGATAGGAGAACTGCCACTTACACTTCAGACAAAGCTTTTACGAGCCATAGAAACCAAGGAGATAAGAAGAATCGGTGAAAACAAGGACAGAAAGGTTGATGTCAGGATCATCGCCGCGACCTCTAGGAATCTACCTGATGATGTAAAAAACGGTAGATTTAGAGAAGACCTATTTTATCGTTTGAACGTCTTTAATATCTCTATACCACCTTTAAGAGAAAGGGTAGATGACATTCCCATTCTTCTTAAACACTTCGTTGAAAAATTTGCTACTAAACATAATAAGAAAATTCCAAACATTAGTAAGGAACTGATTTCTTATCTCTCGAAACTAAAATGGGAGGGGAATGTGAGGCAACTTGAAAATGCCGTGGAAAGTGCAATTATAATGTGTGATTCTGATATACTCGGTATGGAGTATTTTCCTAATGAATCGATCTCCAGGGCATCAGATATTGATATTGATCTCGATTCTCAGGATTTAAGCCTCGCAAGTGCAGTTGCCAGATTCGAAAAAAAATTTATAATCAAAGTACTACAATCCGTAGGAGGAAACCGAACAAAGGCGGCAAAGATAATGAATATAAGTCATAGGACTTTGCTTTATAAGTTAAAAGAATATGGTATTAAATAAAAAGGTGTAAGGAGGGAGTAAGACTATGAAAAAGGTAGTAATAGTGAGTGCAGTTAGAACTGCCATAGGATCATTTGGAGGTATGTTCAAAGACATCTCAGCAGTAGACCTTGGAGTCGTGGCAGCGGAAGAGGCTATCAAAAGGGCAAATATTGAGAAGAAAGATATTCAAGATGTTATCGTAGGACATTGCTTTATGAGAACAGATGAGATCAACATTGCAAGGTGTATCTCTCTCAAGAGTGGGATTCCCTTTACAACACCAGCTGTTACAATCCAAAGGCAGTGTTCTTCAAGTATGCAGGCCCTGGTCTTTGGTGCACAACAAATAATGGCGGAAGAGAATGACATAGTGTTAATTGGGGGTGTAGAGAACATGAGTAGGATTCCCTATGCCATCAAGACAGCAAGATGGGGGACGAGACTCAAGCATACAGAACTCACAGATATGTTGTGGGAAGGATTAACAGACCCTCTCACAGGACAGATTATGGGCATAACTGCTGAAAATCTTGCAGAAAAATATAATATCTCAAGAGAAGAACAAGATGAGATAGCATTTCTTAGTCACAAAAGGGCGATAGCTGCTATTGACAGTGGTAGGTTTAAGGATGAGATAGTGCCTGTTGTAATAAAGAGCAAAAAGGGTGATAAGGTTTTGGATACGGATGAGCATCCAAGAAGAGATATCTCTATGGAATCACTGTCAAAATTGCCACCAGCATTTAAGGAGAATGGGACGGTAACTGCTGGGAATGCCTCTGGAATCAATGATGGGGCTGCCTTTTCTGTGATTATGTCAGAGGAAAAGGCTAGGTCACTCGGCATAAAGCCACTGGCGGAGATAGTCTCTCATGCTGTGGCTGGTGTTGAGCCTGAGCTCATGGGATATGGACCTGTCCCCGCAACACAGAAGGCACTCAAAAAGGCAGGACTTACGCTTAAGGATATAGGGTTAATAGAGCTCAATGAAGCATTTGCTGCTCAATATCTCGCCTGTGAGAAGCTATTAGGTCTTAACAGGGATATAACAAATGTAAATGGCTCGGGCATTGCACTTGGACATCCTGTCGGATGCACTGGTCTAAGAATAGTAGTAAGCCTCATATATGAAATGAAGAGGAGAGATGTCGAATTTGGTCTTGCCACACTCTGCGTGGGCGGTGGGATGGGTAAGGCAATAATCATTAAAAATAGAAACTAATCCCCATAGATTACAAATAGATGCACTTTAATAAATATATATTTCTACCTCACCTATACTCATTAAAAAATTCAATATACCTCTCTCTTGGAAGAGAGAGTAGAATCAAAAATGTATTTTTTCTTGTCCTGGGATTATCATTTATAATAACCTTATTTTTTTTATCCCAGTTCATAACCTCAAAGGTCTTATCAATTGACATAATAGGTGAGTTTGTTGCCAAAAGAATTCTTTCTATGTTGCTCATGACCATCTTTTTTCTGGTTTTATTTTCAGCATTAGTTACATCACTTACTGCATTTTATACAGCAGAGGACCTCAACATTATACTATCACTACCGATTGGTTTTGAGTCTATATTTTTCTCTCGGATCTATAGATCGTTCATTAATTCATCATGGATGCCTTTGGGATTTATACTACCAGTAGTATTTGGATTTGCGTCAACTTTTGGAGCAAAAATCTTTACATATATTCTTATAATTTTTTTATTGGTCCTCTTTTTTATCATACCCGTCACTTTAGGTTCAATGATTATTACAGTCATAGTAAGGCTATTCCCAGCCACGAGAATTAAAGAGGTCTTGGTTGTAATCGGTATAATAATCTTTTCCCTAATGTATATATGGTTTAGAATGTTTCAACCAGAGAGATTTCTGAATCCCGATGGGCTCTCTACCATGATAGAGTTTATAATTAGATTCGATGTGCCAGGGTCTATACTCATACCCTCTACATGGGTTTCTGAGCTCATCTTTGCATCCATAAAAGGCACTAAGATCAATACTATTATCCTCATCTCACTAACATCTACATCTATTGCATTAATATTTATCTCCGCTATTTTTATAGATAGGTTCTACCTCGAGGGATTCTCGAGGGCAAATGAAGGTAAAAAGAAAGGACTTACCAAAAGCCTACTGGCATATAGATTTTCCAGACTTATACCCATATCGCAACTTCCAAAGGTAATCCTGTACAAAGACCTTCTAGAATTTGTAAGACAACCATCTCAATGGTCACAGTTAATCCTTCTCTTCGCTCTGCTTGTAGTTTATGTCTATAATTTTAAGCATTTCAAAAATATCCAACTCACCGGTCTGATATCCCAATGGGGCCTATATTTTTTAAATATGGGACTTTGCGGATTTGTAATTGCTGCCCTTGGAGCGAGGTTTATATTCCCAGCTATATCCCTTGAAAGAAATTCCTTTTATATCTACAAGGTATCTCCAATTAGCATGAAGAAATTCGTGTACTCCAAATTCTTTATATATTCAATACCCCTAACGGTCACAAGCGGAGTTGTTACATTAGTTAGTAATATGATCTTGGATTCTACATGGGAATACTTCACCATATCAGTTCTCATGTCTGTTATTATTGCCCTTGTTGTCTCTGGGATTGGTATATCTATAGGTGCCATTTACCCAAATTTCAAAGAAGTTGATATAGCCTCCATCCCGGCATCAATAGGCGGAGTAATTTACATGATCTTATCGATGACAGCAATAATCATACTTATTTTACTGACTATCTGGCCGACATCATTTATAAGATTCCCAGAATATGCTGCAAAATTGGGCATAAAAGTTTATATCATCGTAGGACTAAATATTGCCTTGATACTCCTTGTTTTACTATTTTCTACTATATTCATGCTCAATTATGCCTCACATAGGCTTGAAAAGTATGAAGAGTAAGATTTTAATAATTGGTGGCAGTGGATTAATAGGAAGTTACTTGGCCCAACAGTTTAAATTGAAAGGGAGTATTATTGGAATAATTGCAAGGAATATAAAAAATAGGGTATTTGACGAACATATTGAAGCAGATACCACAAAAATAGGCTTATGGATAGAAGCCATCAAAAAATATGAAATCATAATTAATCTTGCAGGTGCTAATATAGGAAGAAGATGGAATGTCAAATACAAAGAAGAGATCCTCAATAGTAGAATCCTAACAACAAAAAACATTGTAGCTAGTATGTCAAAAAACCAAATCCTGTTTAATGCCTCGGCAGTAGGATACTATGGGAACTGTGGAGAGAAAATCTTAACGGAAGATGAACCTCCTAAAGATGATTTTCTTTCTAAAGTATGTAAAATGTGGGAAGATGAGGCGTTAGTAGCAAAGAATAAAGGTGCAAGAGTCTATATTATGCGATTTGGAGTTGTTGCATCAAGGGATGGTGGAGCATTCATAAAACTTATAAAAAATCACAAGTTGTTTTTAGGTTCTGTTCTTGGGGATGGAACCCAGTACTTTTCTTCAATCCACATAGAGGACATATACAGCGCTATTTCCTTCCTAATTAATAAAGCACCAAACGCATCAGTCTTCAATTTTACGATACCAAATCCTGTGACTAATAGGGAATTAACCCACACAATATCCAGAATTCTAAAGAGACCCATAATAATTCCTTTTATTCCATCAAATCTCTTAAAGCTTATTTTAGGAGAATTTGCCGATACTCTACTATTTAGCCAGAGGGCAATACCAAAGAGACTAACTGAGGCCGGCTTTGAATTTAAATTTAAATTCCTTGAGGATATAGTAAAAGATCTAGTCCAACACTAACAACAAATATAGATGCCCCTTATATTACCCAGAGAATATAACTTAAAAGAGATCAAACACGTCTTTCGTAAATTCCAAACGTTTATTTCCTAAGTACTTCAATAACAATTTTGGTAAATCTAACTTTTTGCGGGTTCGAATAAACAACTTGTTAGAAATACTAAATAGTAGGACTTTATTAACAAGTGCGTAAATATTTATTAGATCTGCTCATGTTCACTTTATCTATTTGCCGTGGGATACGTAATAAGTAGCAAAAATACAGAATTCATGCCGCCCTTGATGGAAAAGATATTAATTATTGTACCTTTTTATTTTGACATATAAATAATACTAAGGTAAGCTCTCGCAACTATTTCAAAAGGAGAGTAGAGATGAAGATTAGGTTTTTAATTTCATTAGTTGTGACTGTCGTAGTAGCCTCATTACCCTTTGTTATCTCATCGTGTGGAATTTTAGATGATGAGGAAGAAGAGGTAAAATTGGATTGTGATAAGATATGTAACAAAGAGAAGGAGTGCAACAAGGAAATGACAGATGACGATCTCAGAGAGTGTAAGACGCAGTGCGATGGGGTCTCAAGGAGTGGATACTTCCAAAATACAATCATTAAGACGATAAATAGTTGTTATGACAAAACTTGCCCAGAAATTGATAGTTGTGTAGAGAAAGGGACAGGTTCATGTAAAGCTCCAAATTATATGCCCTTTGTCAGTGCTGCCTGTGATAAACACATTGAGTGTGGGTTAGGTACAACTAAAGATACCTGTACAACCGAATTTAAAAATGCGTTAGACAAAGAGATAAATGAAGGTGAAATAGTTAGATGTCTAACTGATAAAGCCTTTTCAGACCTTGGTGAATGTATGAAGAAGGCGAATTGTCAAACGATTGAGGACGATTTGGGCAAATGCATGGAAGATCTAATAGGAATGAAATAATTAAATTGAAAGATTGAAATATTTTATTTGAGAGGCCCACTTCAAGGTGGGCTTTTTTGTTTCATATCCTTGCATTTTAACAATATCGGTGATATTGAAAACTAAGGTGGTGTTCCAATGAAAATCAGAGAAGAGACTGAGAGAATAGAACATATAATTCTTTGCGAATATGCAACATTCTCAGATAAGTCGAAGGGGAGGTTAAGGGAGGAAAGACCATGTCCAATCAGAGCCGCCTTTCAACACGATAGAGACAAAATTCTACATAGTAAGGCATTTAGAAGGCTAAAACATAAGACCCAGGTGTTTCTTGCACCAGTTGGCGATCATTATAGGACGAGGTTAACCCACACGCTTGAAGTCTCACAAATTGCCCGCACAATTGCAAGGGCACTTAGGTTAAATGAAGACCTCACCGAGGCAATAGCCTTAGGACATGATCTGGGACATACACCTTTTGGGCATGCAGGTGAAAGGGTATTGAATAATATCCTAAAAGACAAGGGAGGTTTTCACCATACAGTTCAGTCTCTGAGAGTTGTTGACCTCATTGAGAGAGATGGAAATGGTCTGAATCTCACATATGAGACGAGAGACGGTATTCTTAAACATAGTAAGGGGAAGGGGAATATCTACGGTCAGAAGGAAAACAATTCAAATCCAGAAACCTTAGAGGGCGAGATTGTACGTCTTTCCGATCTAATAGCCTATGTGAATCACGATATCGATGATGCCTTAAGAGCAGGTATACTGCAAGTCGATGAAAGACTATCAAGGCTTCTCAACATAATAGGCAAGACACACTCAGAGAGAATCAATAACCTCGTTATAGATACAATTCAAAACTCAATATTTGATAAAGAGCCTCATATAAGGATGTCTGATAAGATGTACATAGCTCTAAAAGAACTACGAGATTATCTATTTGAAAAGGTCTATGAAAATCCCATTGTCAATGCAGAGTTAGTAAAGGCGCAAAGGGTAATAGAGGAGTTATATAATTATTTTATCTCCCATAAAGATGAATTTTATGAACGCTATTCCATGAAATATTGTGTATCTGAGGAATTAGACCGAGCCGTTGTTGACTACATTTCAGGTATGACCGATGGATTTGCTATGGAATTATATGAGAAGCTATTCATTCCCAGAGGCTGGAGTATCTATTGATGTCTTTTTTTCCTTTTTAGCAACTCTCTTGACCTTCTTACCAATTTTTTCTTTTAAAAACTTCTCTATCCTGAGACATATAAGATCTGGGTGTTCGATCGGAGATGTGTGTGTACCCAGAGGAAGAATCTGAAGTTCGGATGTTGGAATCATGTTGTGCATCTGTTTAGAGAGCCACAGTGGAGTAAACTTGTCTTTCTCTCCGCCAAAGATTAGGACTGGCACATTAATCTCTCTGAGGTAATCCCTTGCCGAATGCTTGTTGGCATTTTGTAGCATTGTAAAAAACAGCCTCAAATCCATTTTTGCTAGGTGTTCGAGATAAGGCATAAAGTCTTCCATCTTAACAAGAAAATAATTGATCTCTACGAGGACTGAAAGCCAAAATGAGAATTTAGTTGGAAGAATTTGATACCAGATTGTGCGGAACAATGCCTCGTGCCTCTCATACAACCTTGCTAAGTACGGGACTGTTTTTTCAAGAATATCACTATTATGAAATGTCCTAAGCGGATATTCAAAACTACCGCAGATCGGGATAAGCCCAATTACTCTGTCAGGGTACTTATGCCAGAATTCAAGAATGACCTGTGTCCCCATCGAATGCCCCAACAAGACAGCCTTTTTAACTCTGATTGTATCCATTAGGATCCTCAAGTCCTCAACCAGATCCTCTATTCTCAGGTTACCAAAATCAGTTGGTTTTTCGGAACGACCATGACCCCTATAATTCCATCTAACAATCTTATATTCTTTTACAAAATGTTCGAAGATGTATTTCCATGCATACATATCACAGGCAATACCGTCACAGCATATCAAAGACGTCCCTTTGCCTGCATAATTGTAGTAAATTTTTGTGCCATCAAATGAATTGAAATATCCCTCTGTCAGTCTGTAGATCATAAAAACTCCCTCTATTCGACAAGTCCGCAGCTACAACCAGATTGCTCATTATTCTCTAAAAGAGGGCTTCCTATCTCCTTGTCACCCTTTATATCGGCAAGGTTTCCTATGTCTTTGGGCAAAAAATGATCTATCAATTGTATATCCTCGCTCGTTGAAGAGCTTGAGTCATCACCATGCACATCATATAGGTCAGAAAAAGAAGTGTCCCATTGAGTAGAATCTTTCTGTTCAGTATCACCAAAAAAATAGTCGCTATATCCATAATCCCTCTCAGCATCACTGTGGTCATCCCAATCACCAATGGAATCCCCATACGAGTAAATATCATTCTCGATGAACACATCTTTGATCTCTGTTACATCATTATTCATTGCAACATCATGGACTGGGATCTCTTCTCCTATATTATTTTCATCATGGCCGGCGTCAATATAATAGTTTTTAATAGATATTTCGAAATATACATTATTAGTTTCAGCATCTGCTGGTAATACAGTTCTCAATGTCCCATCCCAGGCAGCTATATAATATTGAATTAGATCTGTCTTTATCTCATCTGTATATATAGTGCCTTCAAAAATATCATTCCCTTTGTCAATCATGCTTCTTGAGACAAAGCTGATATCTCCTTTATTTCTGAATTTAAGGTTGACCGCCTTTAATCCATTGTCATCTGTGACTCTCGCTTTTATTACTATATCCATTTTTGCACTCTCTTTTATGGGGGTATGTTCTATTACAGGAGGCAGATTATCAATGTAATACACAAAAAGGCCATTGGACACATATCTCTCAGTGCCATCAGAAGGATGATTTACCACTCCATACTGGTTTATCCACATTGTAGTGGAACCACCACCATCAAGATTTATACCATCACTGCACCCCAGCCAAAGGAGGTATTGCGCCAGATCATCAAGGGTCATCCCAGTTCTATTTGTAGCCCTTCCGTCCACAGTTATCATCAAGAAATGATTGTTAGGGGTTTTGCAGATCGCCGTTCGTGGATTTAACCCTGCTATGGACTCTGCCTGCTCTTCCGTTATAGTTACATATTTTTTACCATCCTTGACAAGGTTTGGCATACCTCCGAGTGCATGAATTGCTTCAGGAAAGGGGTCGTTAGAGCCTGTCCTCCTAAAAATTATCGTTTTGTCAAGCGCGATACCAACTGCCGACCTTGGTGGTCTATAAGAGACAGCATAAGAAATGACTTTGTTATCAATCTTCAACAATCCCAAAGGAGTACAGCCACTTCCGCTGTCGAAGAATCCACCGTTTACACCGGCTAAAGCCCCGGTCCTCTTCCCCATAGAGCTGGTTCTCTCACAAGAAGATGAAGATTTATATACAGGCTTTATTACAATATGGGGATCATTATTGTCGATATCGATAATATTAACATCCTGTGGACCCCCGAGCAAATTTGAGTAAGTCTTATGATACCATATTACCCCTTTCTTTAGCTCTGTCTTTGTGCAACTTGGAGGGGTACAATCAATAGAGTTACCTTTTGATGAAAACAAAGCAAAAGCAGCTATAAGGAAAATTATCTTTGCCGTCTTCATTTCTTTTTATGATGATTTAGTGCCTCTTTTCTTGAGAGTTTTATCTTACCTTGCTTATCAATCCCAATGACTTTTACTAAGATATCCTCTCCTTCTCTTACTACATCTGTTACCTTATTAACTCTTGTATCAGATAACTCTGATATGTGGACCAGGCCATCGGTTCCAGGAAAAAGTGTTACAAATGCGCCAAACTCGACTACCTTGCTTACCTTACCCATATAGACTTTACCTACTTCAACCTCTTGTGTCAAGTTTTCGATCATTGCAACCGCCTTTTGGGCAGCCTCTTGATTATTGGCTGCTATCTTTACCAAACCATTATCATCTATGTCAATGGCTATAACTCCACTCTTTGATATGATCTCCCTTATGACTTTACCACCACTACCGATGACATCTCGGATTTTATCAGGTTTAATACTTATTGTTGTAATCCTTGGTGCATAGGGTGAGATATCTGGTCTTGGAGAGGCAATCGTCTCATTCATAACATCTAAGATTTTCAATCTTGCCTCCCTTGCTTGCTCTAATGCATTTGTCATTATCTCCTTTGATATACCTTTTATCTTAATATCCATCTGAATTGAAGTAACCCCTTTACGAGTACCGGCCACCTTGAAATCCATATCACCACAGTGATCTTCATCTCCGAGTATATCGGTTAGTACGACAACTTTTTCGCCCTCTTTAATTAGTCCCATCGCGACGCCGGCTACTGGATCCGATATAGGAACACCTGCATCCATAAGGGAGAGGGTAGCACCGCAGACCGTGGCCATAGAAGAAGAGCCATTTGATTCGAGTATGTCAGATAAAACACGGATCGTATAAGGAAATTTTTCCTCAGATGGGATTACTTTTGAAAGTGCACGCTCTGCCAGATTGCCATGTCCGATCTCTCGCCTTGAGGGTGCCCTTAAGAACTTGACCTCACCTGTAGAAAATGGAGGAAAATTATAGTGAAGCATAAATCTCTTGCTACTCTCCTCACCAAGAGCCTCTATCTTTTGTTCGTCCTCAGCTGTTCCAAGTGTGGTCACTACCAGGGCCTGAGTCTCTCCTCGCGTAAAGAGAGCTGAACCATGTGTCCTAGGAAACAATCCCACTTCACAAGATATTTGCCTTATATCATTGACTCCTCTACCATCAATCCTCCTACCCTCCTTTACAATCATTTCTCTAATAAGATCACGTTTGATATCTTCAAGGATCCCCTCTATATTAACTGGGTCTTCTTCACTGATTATCTTCTCTGCTAAAATCTCCTGCTTGACGGTATCTACGAAACTCCTAAATTCCTCGTTTCTTCTCTTTTTCCCTGATATCAGCAAAATCTTTTTCAACGCTTCCCCATATCTATCTACAAGCTTATCCTTGATACCCAAATTACATGGTGAAATATAAGTTAATTTTTCTCTGCCAACTTCTTTTCTTATTTCTTCCTGCAGTGATATAACCTCTTTTACAACCTCAAATGCACCAAATAGTCCTTCGACTATTATGTTTTCTTCTATGATATTCGCCCCTCCCTCAACCATAATAAGCGCATCCTTAGATAGGGCGGCTGTCAGTTCCATCTCACTTGTCTGCAATATCGATGTCCTAGGATTATAAAGAAAATTCCCATCTTTATATCCTATCTTCAGGCCTGCTATAGGTGTTTCATAAGGTGCATTAGATATAAGAAGGGCTAGCGATGTACCGGTTAATGCTACAATATCAGGGTCGTATTCTGGATCAGCTGAGAGCACCGTTGTTATTACTTGAATCTCCCTATTAAAGGCTTTAGGGAATAGTGGTCTGATTGATCTATCTATTATCCTTGAATTAAGTATTTCCCTTTCGGTCGGCTTACCCTCTCTCTTAAAAAAGCCGCCCGGGATCTTGCCAGCTGCAGATGTCTTTTCAATATAATCAACTGTCAGTGGGAGAAAATCCAGTGTCTCTTCAGACTCTGACCCAAGGACCACTGTACAAAGAACAGAGGTATCTCCCATAGAAACAAGGACAGAGCCATCTGCCTGCTTTGCCATTTTGCCTATCTCGAATATCACATCCTTCTCACCTAGTCTTGCGCTCTTTTTTATATACATAGCTCATCCTCATATACACAGAGAGATAAAACTTTTACTTGTAAAAAATTTACTCCTCCTCACTTTGATAAAAAATTTATAAATGCTACTTTCTGATTCCAAGCTCAGTAATTAACCTTTGATATCTATTGAAATCTTTTAATCTTAGATAGTCCAATAGCTTACGCCTCTTACTCACAAGCTTAATAAGTCCTCTTCTAGAATGAAAATCCTTGGTGTGAACCTTAAAGTGCTCTGTGAGATTCTTTATCTTTTCGGTTAGGAGTGCTATTTGAACCTCCGGGGAACCAGTGTCCCTATCATGTGTCTTAAACTTTTCGATGATCTCCTTTTTTAACCTCGCGTCCAGTTCCATCTTCTCATATCCTCCTTACAAGAGAACTCTCAGTATAAATGCTACATATTGAAAAGTCAAATTAAAAATAAGTTTCTCAAAGGGATAAACCCATTTTGTCTCAAATAAATCAAGCTCTAGACAATTCTAAAATAAGTCTGTAAAGTCTCTCTTCCAAATCGTTTAATATCTTCAATATGGCGGGGCTTAATCCTATATGTTCTGATGTATCACGAACTTGTATACCAAATATTGTTACTTCTGGTATTTTCTCCTCTAATCTTTTGCTGAGCCTTAATACATCTATTATTCCTATTGAATGCAACGAAAATACATTGTGAGCATCATCGAAGATATCTGATGGAGAGAATATCACTACATCTTTTGAATAATCCCCAGTATCAATTGCATCAACTATAAGTAGTTTTTCATAATCTTTAAATATTCCAAGCAGGATCATACCTCCGGTCGAGCCCTCTTCGAGCTTCACATTATCCGGCATAATTTTATTAGACACTCTCTTCAAAAGTTCAATCCCAACTCCATCATCTCCTCTCAGGATATTACCAAGGAAGAGGACCAACAACCTCTTTGCCACGGGGTCTAAAATCTCCCCTGAAAAACAAGATTAAACCCAAATAGATATGGCTCTGTATAATCCATAATAACTTCTCCGTTAATATCTTGCTTGAAAGTAGTCATATTGTTATCAATTTGAAAACGAAGTTCAAATATCATTGCCAACATCTCTGAAATGTCGAGTTTTGAATAAAACTTTGTTGCCACTATTGGCACAATCTCATCTCCTGTTTTAAGCGAGTTTCTATTGGAGATAGATCGCACTACAGTGACAGTATTCGTTTTGTCTTCAAAGTAGGCAGGCCACTCCATACCGAATGAAATACCTGGAGTCAGATGCAAAGAGGGCAGATGATGGTCTAAGTAAACGGCATAAAAAATAGCTGGCGAGATCCTCAGTTCTTTAGGGAAACTTTGATAAGGTGTGAGAGATGGGACATTCAAGAGTATGAACGCCAGATCCTTATAGACGGCATCTATTGCAAACTTGGTATAATTATATTTGAGTTTCAAATTAATATCCCCGGCTACAGCCCTTTGATAAACTGTGCTACCGGGCCTATCCGCGTCTTCAAGCCTAGTGTAGATGTTTGTGAACTCAGCAGAAATTACCCATGAGAGTCCAGTCCCATACTCCTCTGGTTTGAAAAAATTCACGATTTCATTTGGATCGTTTTTATATAGGGCAAAGTCTATTGATTTTCCAATGCGCAATCCCCTTTGGAGCCCCAATTGTATAGATAGTCCTAGTGAATCTACTGGGTCACCCATTACAGAGTTATTAGGATTTAGTCCCCTTCTAAAAAACCCTCCGTTGACCTCAGCTCTTATGAATCCATTATCCCAACCGGCACCACCCATAAAACCCCAGAAGGATTCAAGCTCTGTCGGGTCATTTATATCTCGCTTTCTCTGTAAAAGTGAAGACTTAGCACCCGTGAATGCATAAAAATCATTGTAGTTCAATTGAAGCTTTGCCCCTGGCACGGGATTTTTCTTGTTTATGTCGGGATCCTGTTTGGGGAATATATCAGAACCACCCCATGAAATCTGATATGAATAACCCAGACGAAACCTATCAGATGAATACGGGAAAAGAGTCAATTGGATATTCTGTCTGGAGTTCTCTTCTTTGTCGAAGGCATATGTCAATCTTAAATAGGAGCCTGAGTCCCCAAAACCAACAGAATACTCGCTCAAGAGAATTACCAACAAAGCCAATGATGCCTCTGTTGTCAAGTTCTCAAAATATGAGGGCATCTTTTTGTAAAGAACCAAATGCGAGAGTGATTCATACCCAGTATATTTAGTCTCATAGTTGTCGTAAAAAAATGTATTTCCGCTGGATGCACTCCCAAATCTGGTACCAGGGTTAGATGGATTGGTCTCGCCCGGGCCTACCAGGATGTTATCATTACTTAGTATGAATGAGACGCGGGTATCAACAAAATCGCTTGCCCCTAATAACGGAGTGATACCAAAAAGAATAACTAAATAAATAAATCTTTTCATTTTTCCTCCTCTGACTCTGAGGAGAAGTAAAACCTCCTCTTAAATGAGTCATTGATATTTCCTCTGAAGAAAAGCTCTTTGTCCTTTTCTTCGAACAAATAAATCTTTTCGATATTCTCACACTTCGAAAAACTATCAATAAAGGCATTAAATCCATCAAGCCAACTAATATTAGTTGATGAGAGGTCAGGCAGGGAAAAACCAAAATCTTTTATATTCATATCATATATCCTTCTAACAAGCGAATCTGTCACATTTTTAATGGTTGTCAATGAAAAGAATCTTTTCTTCCCCAATCCACATATAAGTATCGGCATGCTCCCAAATCTCTCTTCTGATGCAAATAGTATAATCTCTCCCTCATTACCGTATAGCTTTTTATCCTTGATAAGTCTTGACAAAAAACAGTCTACCTTCCAGTCTATAATTCCCGCTAATCTATTTAGTGGTCTCTCATCTTCATAGTAGAAGCAAAGCAAAAGTGAGCAGCAATTCCTTGAGATTCTTCTCTTCTGAAGCCTTGAAAAGACAATCTCCATTAATCTTTATCCTTATAAATTGCGTCTAATACTGCATTAACGAAGCTACCCGAATCTGTATCTCCATATCTCTTCGCCAATTCCACATATTCGTCAAAGATTACCTTTGGAGGGGTCTTCTTATAGTAAAGCATCTCATATACTGCTACTCTCAGTAATGAGCGATCAACAGAGCTAAGCCTTTCTACGGTCCAATTTTTTAAATGTCTGCCTATTATGTTGTCAATCTGCGGAATTCGGCTGCTCATGCCT
Organism: Deltaproteobacteria bacterium; assembly: GCA_026416535.1. Classification (GTDB taxonomy): domain Bacteria; phylum Myxococcota; class SpSt-1050; order SpSt-1050; family SpSt-1050; genus SpSt-1050. The sequence continues at coordinate 23,377 of JAOAFA010000104.1, read as the reverse complement.
GTAAACAGCATATCAGAGAAACTCTTCACTTCCTCTGAATCATCCTTTTGAAGTTCTTTGATTATATCTGGTGATATTGAGCCTTTCATATCAACGGCATATGCACAAAGAAATGCTCGCTCTCGTGCTCGGGATTCGGGTCTCATACATTGGACACTATTTAATACTTTTGTAAAGATTAGCCATCTCTATGGCTGCCATTGCGGCATCAAATCCTTTGTTCCCATGCTTTGTTCCCGCCCGCTCAATTGCCTGCTCTATGGTATCAGCTGTAATAATACCGAAGATAACAGGTATACCAGAATTAATAGCGATATTAGCAACTCCTTTTGAGACCTCTGAGGCGATGTAATCAAAGTGAGGAGTATCCCCCCTGATTATAACGCCCAGGCATATAATAGCATCGAACTTTCCACTTTCCACAAGCTTATTAGCAACAGGTGGTATCTCAAAAGAACCTGGCACCCTATAAATGGATATATCTTCTTCCTTCCCTCCGTGTCTAAAGATGGCATCCATTGCCCCTGACAAAAGTTTGTCAGAGATAAAATGATTAAATCTGGATACGACGATCCCAAATTTTAAACCACCTGCATCAAACGAACCTTCATAGATATTAGGCATACAAATACCTCCTTCTCATACTTTCAACATATGTCCCATTTTCTTCTTTTTTACAACAAGATACTCCTTGTTTATATTATTGGGTTTAATTTCAATTGGGACCCTCTCTACGATCTCTATCCCGTAACCGGACAATCCAATTATCTTTTTTGGATTATTCGTCATCAATCTAACTTTTTTCAAACCCAACTCAAACATAATTTGGGCACCTAAACCGTAATCCCTCAGATCTGGCTTAAATCCTAGCACCACATTTGCCTCCACGGTATCCAACCCCTGATCTTGTAGGGCATATGCCTTGATCTTATTGGCGAGCCCTATACCACGACCTTCCTGCTTGAGGTAGATTAGGACACCTCGCCCCTCCTCCTCGATCATCTTCATGGCTCTATGCAATTGGGGGCCACAGTCACATCTCAGCGAACCAAATGTGTCACCTGTTAGACACTCCGAATGAATCCTTACGAGTGTCGGTTTTTTAGGGTCTATCTCTCCTTTTACAAGAGCAATATGTTCATTGTTATCGAGTTCATATCTATAGGCTATGATCTTAAATTCTCCCCCATATGCGGTGGGCAATCTCGCCTCAGCAACCCTCTTAACAAGTAATTCGTTTTGCAATCTATATTTTATTATATCTGCAATGGAAACTATGACCATCTTATGCCTTTTAGCAAATTTGATTAAATCAGGCATCCTTGCCATTGTCCCATCATCATTCATTATTTCACATATCACAGCGGCTGGTTTAAGACCAGCGAGTCTTGCCAAGTCAACGCTCCCCTCTGTCTGACCTGTTCTCGAAAGGACTCCTCCATTACGAGCTTTAAGAGGAAAAACATGTCCAGGAACAACAATATCATCAGGCGTCACATCATCCCTTATAGCTGTCAAGATAGTTGTTGCCCTATCATAGGCCGATATACCCGTTGTTACCCCTCGTTTTGCCTCAATCGAGACAGTAAACGCTGTTCCAAACTTACTGTTGTTATCATAGGTCATCATCGGGAGTCTGAGCTTATTTATTTGCTCTTCTGTCAGAGCAAGGCATATAAGTCCTCTACCATACTTTGCCATAAAATTTATAGCCTCCGGAGTAACAAACTCTGCGGCTATGCATAGGTCACCTTCATTCTCTCTATCCTTGTCATCTACCAATATAACCATCTTACCTTTTCTTAACTCATTTATAGCCTTTTTTACCGTCTCAAGAGATGGTTCAATCTTTCTCATAATTCTTCCTCTTCAAGAAGTCTTTTCAAACGACTATCGGAAGTATCTCTGGCAGCAAGATACTTTACCACATATTTGCCAATAATATCAAATTCAATGTTGACTCTATCATTAGGTTTCATAAATCTTAGATTTGTTCTCTGTATGGTCTGTGGTATTAACAAGAGAGTTACAAAGTCACTCCCAACTTCATTTATAGTAAGGCTCACTCCATTTATGGCTATCGACCCTTTTTCAACAACAAACGGCGAATAATCTTTGTCAAAATTAATCGATAACAAGAGAAAATCTCCTTTTAAACTACACCTCTTCACAATCCCGACAGTATCTACATGACCTGTGACGATATGTCCTCCTATTCTCTTATCTGCCCGTAATGATAATTCACAATTTACAATAGAACCTACTTTGTAGTCAGAGATTATAGTTCGGTGTATGGTCTCAAATGAGACATCAAAAGAGACTATCTTATCGTTAATACCATTTACTGTTAGACATGCACCATCTACTGACACTGAGTCACCCTCTTTCACATTAGAAGCGACGAAGTGGTCTTCTATATAAAGTTCAAGTCCTTTATCCCTTTTTTTCAGGTTCCAGATTTTGCCTGTAGATTCTATCAATCCTGTAAACATCTGTATCCTTCCTTGCGTAAAAAAGCACAGCGTCATTATTGAATGACAATATGTTTTTAAGCACGAGCTCTGTCATACATTTATTGATATCACGGTCTCTCCCATAGAACCCATAACCACCCTCTCCCAAAAGCTTTGGTGCTAAAAACTGTATGTACAGATCTACCTCTTTTGAATCAATAAAATCCGTAAAGACATCCCTTCCTCCTTCGACCAACAAGTATAATATATTAATACTTCCTAAATATTCAAGAATATCTTTTATTGAAATTCTTCCCTTTTTGGTTTTAAATGGGATAATCTCTACACCTTTGTTGATAAGCGCTTTTACAAGGTGTTTTTTATTTTGTATTGCAGCATGAGACGTCAAGATTATCCTCTTCGCACCATCTTCCCTAAAGACTCTATATTTTGGATGTAGAGAAAGATTGCCATCCAAAATGACCCTTGTAACGTTCTTCTTTTTTAGAGTTCCAAAAAATCTAAAATCAAGTATAGGGTCATCTTTTTTTACTGTCCCAGCACCCACAAGTATTGCGTCAGAGATATACCTTATGAAGTGAACAAACTCTCTGGACTTCTCTGAGGTTATATACTTTGCACATCCTCTTCTATCGGCTATTCGCCCATCAAGTGATGAGGCAACTTTTAAGATAATATATGGAATCTTATTCCTAATCCATTTTCTAAAACCACAATTGAGTGACCTGATCTCATCTCTATTAGAGTAGATATCCACAATAACACCATGTCTCCTCAGGTAATTAATGCCTCTACCATTAACTGCGGGATTTGGATCCACCTCTCCAATAACGACCCTTTTTATTCCTCCTTTCACAATGGCTTCAGCACAAGGAGGTGTCCTACCATAATGGATACATGGCTCTAGTGTAACATACATGGTTGTCCCTTTTATAGAGCAGGTCGCATTTTTGATCGCATTTATCTCAGCATGGGGTAGACCACACCTCTTGTGAAACCCACGTCCAATAATCCTGTTGTTTTTGACAATTACTGCTCCAACATAGGGATTCGGAGATGTAAGTCCTACTCCTCTCTTGGCTAATTCTATCGCCTCAGACATAAAAAATTCATCTAACCTTGCGTCATTATTCACTATTGTGAGACCTCCTCCTCTTTCCCTTAAGCATACCTCTGACCTCGTTGAGTAAATCCTCTATGTCACCGAAAGCTCGATAGACGCTTGCAAATCTTATATAGGCAATTTTATCTAGATTTTTTAGTCGTTGCATGACCAACTCACCTATAAAACTTGAACTCACCTCTTTATCACCTGACTCCATCAACATCCTCTCTATTTCTGTGACAATCTCTTCAAGGGTCGTTGTAGGAATTGGTCTCTTCTCACATGCTTTCTTGAGCCCGGCTAAGATCTTCTGCCTATCAAAAGGCTCTCTCCTCCCATCCTTTTTGACAACAGATGGTAGTTCAAACTCCACTATCTCGAATGTTGTAAATCTTTTTTTACAAGCTACACACTCCCTCCTTCTTCTTATAGACAACTCGTTTTTAGATACTCTGGAATCAATTACTTTTGTATTTGACGATTTGCAAAATGGGCATTTCATTTATTTCCTATCAAATTTTATCAATTTTATATTGGCCTCTGTGAGCATCTCTTGGGCAAGACTATCGGTATATCCTTCACTAAATACAACAGATCTTATCCCAGCATTTATGATCATCTTTGCGCAGATCACACATGGTTGATTGGTACAGTATATGATGCCACCATCAGTCTGGGCACCGTATAAGGCCGCTTGAATAATTGCATTTTGCTCAGCGTGAAGCCCGCGACAGAGCTCATGTCTCTGACCTGATGGAACCTTCTCAGCCTCTCTAATACAACCTACCTCACTACAATGCCTAATTCCCTTAGGTGCTCCGTTATAACCAGTAGATATTATATGTTTGTCTTTTACAATTACTGCTCCTACCTTTCTCCTTAAACAAGTTGAGCGGGTCGCAGCTAGTTGTGCAAAAGACAAAAAGTACTCATCCCAGGAAATCCTCTCTTCTATCATTCTTATACTCCACGTCAAATACGGTACACCGATCGCCGTAACATCACTTTATAACTCCAAATTTGTGTTTTATCAATTAATATAACATAAAACATTTGTATGTTTACAAAAAGTAATCCTCACACGGCACCTACGGATCTTTAATAATAAGAACAAAACCTGGAGTAGGGCATAATTTTGAGACCTATAGCCTATCATCTTTTTCAAGACAGTAAGTTGGAATACACCTGCCTAATAATGGCGTATGAAAGCGCATCGAATTGTCGTAGGATTCACCTGAAAAATTCCCTGTGAGTTATTGGTAAGGTCAAAGATCCTTTTTCGACTGCTCTGCTCACAAAATTCTACTCTACATAAACTTTCCTTACAACAAAATACCTACAGTGTGTCTACAATTCTACCAATCATCTAAGAGGCTCAGTAAAAAGCTTATGATGACAACATAGATAAGGACTACAACAACCTCTGCTGAGGAATACCTAATTTCAACTGACTTAATTAACGTTGAAAATTTTCCCCTTAGCTATTCTACATTAGATAGCTATATAAAGGAGTTTAAAAAATTAAATTTACAACTTACATGATCTATAATATAAAAATTGTGCTCCATCTGTGAGGAAATTAATGAAATTTGCCATTTATGTCTGTTTTTTCCTATCTGGGATGGCCGGTTTGATATACCAGGTGGTCTGGTCTAAGTATTTTAATCTATTTTTAGGGATTACTTCATACTCTGTTGCTATCCTTCTGTCTACATTCATGGGAGGGCTCGCCCTTGGAAATCACATCTTCGGAAAATTCGTAGACAGATACAAGAATCCCCTCAAACTTTATTCTTACCTCGAATTTGGGATCGGTATTACCTGTGCACTCTTCCCGATCTACTTTGATATTCTATTTGACCTTTATTTTACACTTGCCCAAGGTTCTGTCCCTAATTCAATAAGTAATCTCTTGTTAAAAATCATCTTTAGCATAATGACAATTTTACTTCCAACAACATTTATGGGAGGGACACTCCCAGTAATGAGTAAGTTCATTATAAAACACATAGCTGATGTGGGAGCGAAGGTTGGATTATTGTACTTTCTCAATACAGTAGGTGCTATTGCAGGGACATTGATTGGAGGGTACTTTATTATTCACACCCTTGGGACAGACCTCTCAATCCAGCTCTTTTCTTTCGTAAATATATTAGTGGGTGTTGTAACATTCTACTTAAGTAAAAAGGTAAGTGAAAAGACCATGGATAGTATAGATGAGATGGATACTACCCCAAATAATATTAGTCCTGAGATAAAATACTCCGATTCTGATATAAAGGTTGTCTTAATAATGATAGGAATTAGTGGTTTTGTCTCAATGTTATATGAAGTAGTCTGGACAAGGATGTTATCATTAATTATAGGGTCAGCAGTCCAATCCTTTGCTGTTATGTTATTTACTTTTATAACTGGTATTGCTGTTGGCTCTTATATAATTCATAAAGCGCTTTCAAAAAGGATCAATCATCTCTTCTGGTTTGCTATCATTGAAATACTAATAGCATTGTCAATAATTATCGCCTTGCCTCTATATATGCGCTTGCCTTATTATTTCAATATAATTGGGAGCGCTATACCAAAGACAGAGTCAATGTTCATATTCTACGAGATTACAAAGATTATCATCTGTTTTGTTGTCATGTTTTTGCCGACACTATTTATTGGTATGACATTGCCTTTAGCAAGTCATATAAATACAAAAAGCATAACTAAGGTTGGGGTAGGCATTGGAGATACATTTTCCATAAACACGCTTGGTAACTTATTTGGTTCTCTATTTACAGGCTTCCTACTATTACCCCTGATAGGTATGGAAAGCTCAATGAAAGTAGGGGTCGTCATTAACCTTTTAATAGGGATAATACTATTTTATATCACAGGAGTAAAGAGGAATTTTAAAATAGGTTTATCAATTATATCTGTGCCATTGCTAATCTTTATTATATCTTACGAGTTCATAGACAGAGAATATATTCAGCGAGGCAGTTTCAGGATCAGAAAACGAGTGGCTCGATCCTTTGATGAATTCATAAACGATAAGAACCGTGAGAAACTTTTGTACTATAAAGAAGGGAAGGGTTCACTAGTATCAGTTACAAAAAACAAGAAGGGAACCATAATATTGAGGATAAATGGAAAACCTGATGCCAGCTCTGAGTATGACATGCCTACTCAATTGTGGTCAGGTCTTTTGGGAGTTTTGCTTCACAATAACCCTGAGGATATCTTTGTCCTTGGTATGGGTAGTGGAGTCACCGCTGGTGTAGCAGCGATTAATAATGAGGTTAAAAATGTTGAACTACTTGAGGTATCAAAGGAGGTAATTGAAGCGGGGATTCTGTTTAAGGACTTTAACTTTGATGTATTAAATAACAAGAAAGTTAAAATTATTAATTCTGATGGAAGAGAGTATCTCAGATTAAATCCGGAAAAAAAGTATGATGTTATCATCTCGGAACCATCGAACCCGTGGATAGCAGGGCTTGCAAGCCTTTTTACTGTTCAATACTTTGAGGAAGTAAAATCGCACCTAAAAGAAGATGGGATATTTATTCAGTGGTTCCAGGCATACGAAACAAATGACAGAATTGTAAATATTATGTTCAATACAATAGGACATGTATTCAACTACGCTTATGTATTTGCACCCGCTGCACTGGATCTTCTAATAGTTGCATCTGAAAAGCCTTTGAACTTTAATAAGCAAAGGATTTATGAGAAATTCAGCGATCCCGTATTTTATTCTGCCATAAGGGATAAAAACTCAATAGGGATTCCAGATACGATATATGAGTTTGTGTCAATGAACTTAATAGGCGACCGAAGATTTAGGATGCATTTTGGGAGAGGCGATGAGAATCTCCTAGTTAATGAGGATAAATTCCCTATAATAGAATATGAGGCGCCAAAGGCATTTTTCATCGGAATGCCGTCAGATATTGTTTTTGCTATATCGGAAGCAAATGTTATCTATGAGTATAGCAGGTTGCCAACTAAAGAACTGATCAAGGATTCGTTCTCTCTAATGAGTAAAGAAGAGATTCTCGATTTTATAAAATCCTGTGAGATTAGAGGTCAGAGGCAAGTTGCTCGATCTGCTTATCTTTACTTGTTAGAAAAGGGTGTAGACAAAGAGAATATACATATCACAAACGCATATCCTCAGTTACTCGCCCTTTACACCTTTATAAATGACTTTCCAAAACAACCCGAAGCCTACAGCATTGAAAAATGTCTAAGTCTGCTTCAAAACATATTGAAATATATAGAACTATCGGCTTCGATTTTTTACAAAACTCAAAATTCAAATATATTTTATCACTTAAATAAATGTATAGCTTATGAACATAACAAAGATATCCTCAAATATATACAAAACATTTACTTCTTCCTTGACGACACAGATGGATTTGAATCTGTCACAGATAGCCTACTCTCATCTAACCTCCTGAATGAAAACGAGAGGCTTAAGGTAATATCCCTCGCAATTAAGCGTTATTACTACAAGGAAAACTATGTGAAAATTAGGGAGGTTCTGAGTAAAGTGGGTGAGGATAAAATAAAGGATCCGGAAATTTTATCAATCATCAAGGAGCTTAGAAAGGCTCAATTCACCCAATAGAATATATGGGTTGATTGGCAAAGTACGCTATACCTAAGCTCCCTATCGGTGTAAAAACACAAGATAATAGGTCTTTTATACTCATCTATACCATCGCAAGTTTCTCTTTGTGCCTTTACAAATTTTATATGCGGTGTCTTATTTTTATATCCTTTAATACTTTATGTATTAACTGTCGAAGAGAGGGAAATTAATCTACACATAAAGTTAGTATTAATAGAAACTGTGTGTGCTCTGGAAGATGAGGTAAAAATGGAGAAAGTGAACTCTAAAAATTCAACAACATATTAAACTCTCACAATATTATCCTAAACACCAAAAACATAGACTATGAAAGCAGGTATGGAAACACTATTACAAAACCTTAAACAAATTAAACACTATTCCAACAAAAGAAAGTACTTGAAAGCCGAGACTATAGAAGGTGTAAAAATGGCCCTTTTTAGAAGAGAGAACTATGTTTTGTTATGAAGATGGGGATGTAGGAGTAGATTTTTTGAAAGAAGATTAAAGACACCTGTGGCAGAGATAGATAGTTTGAAAATTCATAGTATATAAGAAGGAGAACTTTAAGTTTTTTCGATAGAAGAGAGGAATAGAGAAGGTCTTTTTACCACTCATAAAAACTGGGCTTCCCTATCGGCCATGGCGGGATTTCTCTACAAAATAATGATCACAGTTAGCAAAATTTCCTTGCTCAAAGTAAAATATTGATTATATTTTTATGGTGGTTATTCCTTCAATAACTATTTAGGAGGTTTACTGTGAATAGAATTAGTCTTTCGTTTTTTGTTTTCATCATCGCAATCATTTTGATAGCAGCCTATCAACAAGGAGGACCTATTATGAAAAAGGGTGAAATAAAAGAAAGGAGTGAGATAGATTCTAAGTATAAATGGGATCTGACGCATCTTTATAAAAATATCGAGGAGTGGAGAAAAGATAAGGATTTTATATTAAATAACTTAAAAGAATTTGAGAAGTATAAGGGTAAACTCAAGAAGACTGAAGACATAAAGAAGGTGCTTGATCTATATTTTAAGTTAATGCACAAACTATACCGTATTAGTGGTTATGCAATGATGTCCTATGATCAAGACACGCGGGTCTCTGAGACATTGGCACTTAAATCTATAGCGGAGAAGGTCTCTGCTGACTTTGGAGAGGCAACGGCTTTTATTGAACCCGAACTTATTTCTCTTCCTGAAGCAACTATTAAGAAACTTATATCCCACAAAGATTTCAAAGACTATGATATGTTTCTAAAGAACTTATTGAGGAAAAAGTCTCACATTCTATCAAGGAAAGAGGAGGAGCTCCTTGCACGAACTGCTACTTTTGCGAGTGCAGGGTATAACATATATTCGGCATTTACTGGAGGAGAGCTAAATTTCCCAGAGGTAGAACTCTCTACAAAAGAAAAGGTCCAACTCAACCAGGCTAACTACACCAAGTATAGGGAGTCCACAATAAGGAGTGACAGAGAAAAGATCTTTGTTGAATTTTTCTCTACTTACATGAAATACAAGAATACACTTGCCCAATCTCTTGCCTCTCAGATTGATGCCAATATATTTTATGCAAAGACGAGAAGGTATAAATCGGCCCTTGAGGCCTCTATATTCTATGAAAACATCCCTGTCGAATTGTATGAAAATCTTATAAAGATGATAAATGAAAATCTTAATGTTTTACACAGATACTTGATACTGAAGAAAGAAATTCTTGGTCTAAGTGAACTTAGATATTATGACCTTTATGCACCTATTACAACGGGTATTCAAGATACATATTCGTATGAAGAGGCAGTAAAAATAGCAGGTGAAACACTTAAGCCTATGGGAGATGAATATGTCAAAATTGCTATTGAGGCCCTGAGCCCTGGAAGTGGATGGACTGATGTCTATCCAAATAGAGGAAAAAGATCTGGTGCCTATATGACTGGTGATCACTACGATGTCCATCCCTATATGCTACTAAACTACAACGACAATTATAACTCTGTCTCCACGATGCTTCATGAACTTGGTCATGCAATGCATTCATACTATTCCAATAAGACTCAGCCATTTGCTAAAGCTAATTATCCTATCTTCGTTGCAGAAGTAGCATCTACCTTCAATGAAAATCTGCTATTAAATTACATGCTATCAAAAGAAAAGGACATTACAAAAAGGAAGATCCTTTTAGGAGAATCTCTTGAAACAATGCGTACCACTGTTTTTAGACAGGCGATGTTTTCAGAATTCGAGTATAATATATACAAATCTGCAGAAAACAAAGAACCCATTACGGCGGATTTTTTGAACAAGACTTATCTTGAACTTTTGAAAAAATACTATGGTGATTCGAAAGGGGTAGTTAAAATAGATGACCTATATGCCGTTGAATGGGCGTATGTTCCCCATTTTTACTACAACTTCTATGTCTATAAGTATGTTACGGGATATATTGCTGCTCTGTATCTAAGTGAAAGGGTCCTTAGAGAAGGAGAGAATGCCCGCAAGGAGTACGTAGAAAACCTATTGAAAGGCGGATTTTCAGATTATCCACTTGAGCTATTAAGGCGCTCTGGTGCTGATATGATGTCTAAAGAACCTTATGAGGAGGCATTCAATATTTTTACTAGGAGAATAGAGGAACTCGAAAAGTTGGTTAAGAGGTGAGTAGCTAATAATTTCCCAAAACCTAAGGAGAGATAAAATTATCATATTCTTGAATTCATAATTATTAAAAATTTACTGTTGCATTTTTTTAATTGGGTTATATATTTCATTTGCTATGGATGTTAAAAAGAATATCATAGTTGTAGGCGATAAGGTTCTTATAGAACCAGATGAGGAGAATTTAAAAACCGACGGAGGACTCTATCTACCGCCCACAGTTAAAGAAAAGGAAAAGGTCCTGTCTGGTAGAGTAGTCAAGACAGGTCCCGGATATGCCGTATATGACCCCGGCTCGGTTTACGAACTCCCTAGCGGTGCCAAACTAAAAGATGTTAAATATATCCCACTTCAGGCACAAGAAGGCGACTATGCAATATTTGTAAAGGAGTCATCAGTAGAAATAGATTTTCAGGGGAAGAAATATCTAATAATACCACATCATTCAATCCTAGCCTTGATTAGAGAGGAAAAGAGGAGTGATATACCGGCATAAATTTTGGTTTAGCTCAATATGGTCCAGGACTTTGTTTTTACACTTATCAAGGAGGTTTAGTAATGCCTCAAAGGAAAGAGACAGACGAGAGTAAAGGCTTATTGAAAAAATCCAAAGAAGAACTACTAAAGCTTGCCAAGAGACTAAGTGCGGATGTTAAGAAGGGCATGACTAAGTTACAATTGGTGAAGATAATTAGCGATCTTACCTCTAAGGCAGAGGATGCCCAAAAAATAGCTAAAATGCATATCGAAAAATCAAAAGAGAAGGCTAAAAAAGAGATTGAAAAGACAAAACGGGTTGCCAAGAGTCAAATTGAAAAGACAAAGAGGGTTGCTGAAAAGGTTAAATCCGTATCAAAGGGAATTCAGAGAAGTGTAAATATATTGAAAAGAACAACACTCGCTAGAAAGAAAGGTAGGGATGAACCTGAAGCACGGATAGTTTTAGAACAGATATCCACAAAGCCCGTTCATGGAACTGGAGATGTAGAGCCTTCCAAATATGATATGGGAGATATGTCTAGAAGAAAGTTTGTCGAAGAGGCATTAGGGACGCTCCCAGAGTCTTATGATATTGACACAATCTTCGTCATTGCAAGGGATCCAGAATGGATTTTCTGCTACTGGGACATCTCGAGAGATACGATTAGACATTATCTAACTCAGAGTATAGACAACAGGTTATACATCAAAATAAGTGATGTGACCAACATTATTTATGATGGTGGTAATGCCAATAGGTATCTTTTGTATGAAATACCTTATGGGACAAAAAACTGGTATGCATTTGTAGATTCCCCTGAGCGAGATTTCGTTGTTGAGATCGTTGTAAAAAGTAGGCATGGATTCTTACCCATACTTCGTTCAAAAACGGTAAGGATGCCTCCGTCAACTACCTCCAGTGGAGAGGTAAGGTTTGTAACCATCCCGTTTGATATACCTCTTGCAAGGATAAAAGAGATTGTAGGACCAAGGCTGAGGGATATCTCAGAGCTTGCATACCTACTCTCTAAGCTTCAAGAGGAAGGAACGGAGTTACCTTTCCCATATGTTTCACCACTACCGGAAGGGGTCATCCTACTCGAAGAGCTATGGGGTCCAGACGGACAGGGTATAAGAAGATACTTAAAAGGTTCCGAAGAGATTTTAGAGAGACTTAGAAAGGCACTAAAATGGAATCTCTCGTCATCTGATAATTTAATAAAAGAGAGGTAGAGATCGTGTTTGATGAAAAGGGATTCTTAGCAATATTACTTCATGCCCATCTCCCATATGTAAGGCATCCAGAGTTTGATGAATTTTTAGAAGAGGATTGGTTCTATGAGGCAGTCTCCGAGACCTACCTTCCTCTTATTGATATATTTGAAAATCTAGCACAAGATGGAGTTAATTTTAAGGTTAACATTACCATATCTCCTTCTCTCGCCTCGATGATGAATGATGAACTACTACGCAGTAGATACTTAAAACACCTCTATAGACTTATTGATCTGACAGGAAGGGAGATTGAAAGAACAAGGCACCAGCCTGACTTTAATAATTTGGCCTGGTTTTATCACACCCGTTTTCAACACTTAAGATATTTATTTGAAGAGAAATACAATAGGGATATCATTTCTCAACTAAAAAGACTTCAAGATGCAGGATATTTGGAGATTCTAACAGTAGCAGCTACCCATGGTTTTCTCCCTTTAATGGAGGATCACCCTTGGGCGATCCGAGGGCAGATTTTAACGGCTAGAGACTATCATCGCAAGTGCTTTGGAAGGGACCCTAAAGGGATATGGCTGCCTGAGTGTGCATACTTCAATGGGGTAGAGAGATTTCTGTTTGAGGCAGAAATAAGATATTTTATCTTAGATACACATGGACTACTATTTGGTAAACCAACCCCTATTTACGGAGTTTATGCCCCCATATTCACACCCTATGGAATTGCTGCCTATGGAAGGGACCCTGAGTCATCAAAACAGGTATGGAGCGCGGAGGAAGGATACCCCGGAGATTTTGACTACAGAGATTTTTATAGAGATGTTGGTTTTGACCTCGATTACGAATACATAAAGCCGTATATCCATCCTGATGGAATTCGAATTTTCACAGGAGTTAAATATTATAGAATTACGGGGAAGACCAAGCACAAGCAACCATATATTAGAGACGCCGCCTTAAATAAGGCCGCCATTCATGCGGGCAACTTCATGTTTAATAGGGAAAGGCAGATTGAATATCTACATTCAAAACTTGGTATTAAACCAATAGTTCTGGCTCCCTATGATGCAGAACTTTTCGGGCATTGGTGGTTTGAAGGACCTGAATTCTTAAACTACTTTTTCAGAAAATCATGTTATGATCAAAAGATATTTAAGACGACACTACTATCTAACTATCTAAGGCAGTTCCCGACTCAACAAATAGTAAACCCCGCGCGCTCAAGCTGGGGCAATAAAGGATATTACGAGGTGTGGGTAGAAGGGTCAAATTCGTGGATATATCCACACCTACATGTTGCAGAGAGAAGGATGAATGAATTAGCTAACTACTATTATGGACGAAGTGAGGTCGAAGACAGGGCTATTCGTCAGGCGGCTCGTGAGCTTCTTCTGGCACAAAGTAGTGATTGGGCATTTATCATGAAGACTGGAACTGCAGTCGGATATGCTCACAAGAGATTCACAGACCACATTCTTAGATTTACAAGGATATATAATGAAGTCAAATCCCACTCGGTTAATCTCGATTGGTTAAAAACCATAGAAGAGAGAGACAATATCTTCCCTGAGATTAATGTCGAATATTTTAAGTAGAATGTACATATTGGGGATTGAAACGTCTTGTGATGAGACAGGTGCGGCTGTAATTGACACATCATTTAATGTCTACTCAAATGTAGTGGCCTCCCAGACAGAGATTCACTCAAAATATGGAGGGATTGTACCAGAGATCGCCTCAAGAAATCACATAATAAAAATATATTCTGTGGTCGAAGAGGCTATTTCAAAATCAGGACTTAGTTTCGAGGATATAGAAGTAATAGCTGTCACAAGATCTCCTGGGTTAATGGGTTCTCTATTAGTAGGTGTAACGTTTGCAAATGGACTTGCATATGCCTCTAAAAAGAAGGTGATAGGAGTAAATCACTTAGAGGGACATCTGGCAGCTATCAGGCTCTCATCCGATGTCTTAAAACCCCCTTTTGTTGGAATGGTTGTCTCGGGTGGACATACAAATATATATGAGGTCAAAAAATGGGGTGAATATACACAGATAGGGACAACACTTGACGATGCAGCAGGTGAGGCATTTGACAAGGTATCAAGGTTATTAGGTTTTGGTTATCCTGGAGGTCCTGAGATTGAGAGATATGCAAAATATGGCAATGAGGATCTAATCAAATTCCCATCTGTAATGCCTGACCGAATCGATGTAAGTTTCTCCGGTCTTAAGACTTTTGTAATTGATTACCTAAAGAAGAATCCTATAAATAGCGAGCAGGACAAATTTGATATAGCTGCATCTTTCCAACTGGCGGTAGCAAGGACTCTCTTTGAGAGGGCTGTGCTTGCTTCAAACATTACTGGAATAAAGAAGATTCTCTTTTCAGGGGGGGTTGCCTTTAACAGTTATATCCGAGACTATTTTTTGGCTCACTCAGTTGATCACGACCTCGAGATTTTCTTCCCAGAAAAGAGATTCTGTACAGATAATGCCGCTATGATTGCAGCTGCCTCTGTTAGAAGAATCGAGGAAGGCTCTTTTGATGATGTATTCTCACTTACAGCATCCCCCTCAAGTGAACTCTGATAGTGAATAAATCAAGGCAGAGTTACCTTTTGCTTAAATAACGGCTCCTCGAAATAGACTTTACAATCGATTTTTGAGGCTTGTCTTGTGTAAAAATATCATCGAGTATCTTTCTCGCAAATAATACAGCACGTGCTGAAATATTCTCGGAATTAATTGTTAACACAGATATGACATATCTCGGACTACTTGACGGGGCAAAACCCACAAACCAGTTATATTCTGTGTACTCACCATTTCTATCTGCAAGTGAACCAGTTTTACCTGCAACTGGTACCTGGCCAATAAAATCCACAGGTTTTCTTCTAGCAAAAAACTTATGAGCAGTCCCTTCTGTAACAGTATATCTCATCATGTCACCCAACTTAATAGCAACATCTTCTTTCATCACTCTTCTTACCTCAAAAGTAGAGTGAGAATAGAGAATATTATCATTTAAATCTCTTATATCTTCAATAATTGAAGGCTTTATATACATACCCTTGTTGGCAATTATAGAGGCAATTACCGCACCGTGAAGTACACTAATATATGTCTCTCCAAAACCAGCAGCTGTATAAGCAAGCTCCTCCCGATTATCGGGGATATCCACATTGCTTGTCTCAGTATCAAATTCAACAGGCAATCTCTCATCAAACCCGAATAATAAAGAATGCCTAACCAATGTATCTCTATCTAAATACCTATATGCCAATCTCGCAAATATGACATTGGCTGAATATCCAAGGGCCTTATCAATCTCCATACACCTGTGATCCTTCTTAGGATTATCAATAAGAAGATTTCTGTTTAACCTTCTCCTCCCACCATGATAGCAAACTTTATCCAATGTATTAATCTTACTATCTGAAAGGATTGCCTCCATGGTAATGATCTTAAATATAGACGCGGATTTATATGTCTTACCAAGTGAGTAGTGGTTATTCTGTCCTTTGCTTTCATAAATTCCCAATATCCTTCCACTCTGGGCATCCATGATAACTGCACCAGCAAAAGGTAGTTTATAGGTATTAAGCCTATTTTTTAAAATCTCCTGAATACTTTTATTAAGAGTAAGCCTTGCTACCTTCCCGTCATTAAACCTATAGAAGTATTCTCCACATTGCTCGAAAATTCCTCTCAAATCTATCTTATATTGCGTTATGTCCAAACCACAAATCGCATCTTTTGACTCCAGATACTCTCGGGGATTGCTATACTCAAATCTCTGAATTATTTTATCATCAATACTCAGTTCTCTCTTTACATTGGTAAGTCCCCAAATGAAGATTATACATATTAAAAACGCTATAAAGGTTAGGTAAATCCTAAATATCTTTCTACCCTTGTTACTTGCTCTTCTAACAATTTTTATGACTGAGTCCCTCATACTTTAATTTATAATTCAGATTTTACTTCTGTCAAAAAAATGACAAGAATGGTTTTTAATTACAACAATCTTCACCACCGAGCTGGCAACATCTATTTATAAACTGAATGCCTTCCTCTTCATTTCCCTGTTCAATCAGAATAGTTCCCGCTATTGCACATGCGGCCGCTGAATTTAATAGACAACCTTTAAGAGAGGTCTTTAGCGCTTCACTTCTCTTATTGTTGTCAAGCTCCACTGCTGCGAGGATTGCACAACTCACACCTTCATTTAAATCACACCCCAAAACGGCAAACTTATGTGCGTTGTGATAATCACCCGTTGAAGTGTAAGCCACGGATGAAAAAGCACAAAATGTAGATCTACTTAAGTGACATCTCTCATCACTAATAAAAGGGATAAGACTATCCATTGAATTTAGATGTAGCTTACCTAACAGGGAAATACACATATCTTCACTTATCCTCTGACAAACCCTCTTTAACAAATTAGGACTATTTGATTTTGTTGCACTCTGAACACATTCCTCTTCACTTGAGTAAATGCACTTAATTGGAATGTAATATCTATTTATCGTCATAATTATTGTAAAAATAACAAGCCCAACTACTACTAAGATATATAAAATCCTCTTCACTTTATTTTTACCTCTTCAAACAATTCTCTAACCACTTCCAATTTCTTGGAGGCTCTGTCCAGTGCTCTCTTTCTAAATACCATCTCAGACTTAACATACTTAAGTTCTTCTTCAAGTTCCTTTACCCTTTGCATATCCCCCCTTTTTTTCTCTTTCTCAATTTCTATCATTAGGGCATCTTGTCTACTTGCTGTTTCATAAAACTTATCCTCCACAGTTGAAATATGGATTAGTATTTCTTCAAGCTTTCTTGTCTTTTCATTATTCTGGATAAGATTCTGCTTCTTCAATTCCTTAAAGATACTATACAAGTGTGTCATTCGCTGGTTCGTTGCCGATTCAATGAAGTCTGAATACAGTTCTTCACGCATCCTCTCTGATTTTATAGACCTAATAGCATCTAAAGAATTTTTGTCATCATAGTTGTTCTTGTTTAGCACCTTAGAAAGCGATTTTAACGTATCAGAATACACCTCGATAGCTATCACATTTTTTTTTCTCTTTGCATCCTCGAGTTTCGTGGAGAGTTCCTTGTACTTACGCTCAAGGAAATAGGGGTCTGTATTGTTAATATAGTCAAGCTCACTTTTATAATCCATATTTGTCTGGATCTTATTAATCAAAATATTAAATCCTGTTTCGAGAAACGCCTTGCTTCTACTCTGGATTAGTAACTTATAAATGTGCCCCTTCGTGCTCTCTGGTGACTGTGTGTACTCCTCAGTTAAAAATCTCTCCATCTCTTCACTTTTACAATCGACCATAGCCTCTATTAACTTGAAAAGATCTGCCCTATTTTTATGCTTCAACTCCTCATAGTAATTCTTCGCTGATTGAAAATTACAATCCCTTTTTACCTTACTATAATAGTCCGTTTTAGTGCAACAAAAAGTAAAAATTACCAATAAAAAGGTTGCACATCCCTTCATCTCACAACCTTAAATTCCTCATCTCCAAATGTTTTAAGGTAAACCCTATTTACACCCGCGCAGAAATTCCCAAAAATGCAAATTTTGGAGTCCTTACATCTTTCTGTGGCCTTGAATTTAGAAAATTCCCTTTTTGATGCAAGGGAT
This sequence comes from Deltaproteobacteria bacterium, assembly GCA_026416535.1. Taxonomy (GTDB): domain Bacteria; phylum Myxococcota; class SpSt-1050; order SpSt-1050; family SpSt-1050; genus SpSt-1050. The sequence goes on along the minus strand of JAOAFA010000104.1, from coordinate 5,127 downwards.
ACCTTCGTATTAAAGACTCTGGCACTCTTAATTTTCCGAATAAGACTTGGGCTATAGTATCTATACACGACACATGGTGGGATTATATAAGAAAGGGCAGATATTATTTTGGCTGCTAGTCTCCTGTCTTTTATCTTCTCTATACCTTCCATCAACTCGTTAAAGCGAAGGGCGTAAGGTAAATAGAATCTCTCATCCTCTATTGATGGAAGAGCCAAATTAAATCCACAATCCATTATTTTATATTTTTTCAAAAAATCCACTATTTTATCAATCTCTCTGTAATTTTGTCTAAAAATCATTATACTGAAGACAAAGGATATTGATGTCTCTTCTTTTATGTTTTCAAATACCTTTATGATATCGGAATATGCACCCTTATCGCCTACACATACACCTGCAGACCCTTCCGAGTGAAATGAAATTGGTATTACGAGTTCCCTTACTCCGGTTGCTTTTAGTCTTTTCAAGAGAGCCTTATCTTTAAGAGGTCTTCCATGAGTAAGAAGTCTGATGCTCTGAAAGCCACATTCCTTTATCTCACTCAAAATATCTAAAATATCAGGGTGTTCTAATGGTTCTACTGCAACAATCTCAAACCAACTCTTCTTTTTTAAACTTTTCGAGTTATCCTTTATTGCTGTAATCACATCCGTTTTGGAATCATAAGGGAGGGGAGAATTATACGCGCTCTGGACTATCCTAGTTGTACAATAAACACAATTGTTTGTACAGGAGTTTTTTAAAACCATATTCATTACTCCATTTTCCCTATCTGTCTTTATCTCGACATTCTGATTCCTTGGAGCACCAAGTCTAATCTCAAAGCAATTATTCCTTAGTATAACATCCTCTGCGCCAGCAAATTCATATGACAACTTTCTACACACCTCAATTCTCTGTTCGATAGGTATACTTCTCCCCAACTCAATGTATAAAAACCTAAGATTATTCTTGACCTTAAATCTATACAAGGTTCTTATCCGGCTTATATAATTTGAATCTGTGATATAGGTTAGAATACTAATATCTTTGTATCCCGTTCTGAGTAGATTTGCCAATCCCATGAGAGTCTTAAATGCAAGACCAACATATGAGAAGAAACGATCATTATCTGGGGAATTGAGGCTGTATATCTTTATTAAGACCTCTTTGACTTTATACTTTGTAAATATATGTTTTATATTATCAGAGTTATTAAAGGTTGTGCCCCATGTCTCAAATCTTATATCAACGCCTTTTGAGGTGAGATCATCTGAGATTTCATAAAACTCTGATCTTGTGAGAGGTTCTTCCCCTACAAAGGTCACTACATCACCTTTTCTTAGTTCGGTCTCAGGGAAAACAACTCTAACCTTAGAGGATATATCATAGTTTACATCATTTTTTTCTGATGTCTCAAATCTGATCACAAAATGCATATCTACCCTGCCCAGAACCAATTCATGAATCTAAGATTATACAATGCAAGAAAAAATACAAAAAGAAATATGACAAACCTCTCCGTTTTGCGATCTTCACATAAATCTGCGATATAATAGAATGCAGGAAACAGGACCCCACAAAACCTAATCATTGACATTACTTTACCTGTTGAAAGAGGCATCAGAGTACCAAAGAGGACGATCATCCAAAGAACAGGATGGTAACGCTTTATCATCATTGCTATTGCTATTATAAGGAAAATTATCGAAGTAATCGACTCCATGAACTTTTGCATGTTTACATCATCTCTAGGGAATGACCAGTCAACTCTGTAGAGTTCTAAGAAAGGCGTGAGTAGGGGAAAGACAAAATGTCTCCCCCATCCCGCCTGATACTTCGAGAATGCAAACGGGTCTCCTACCTGAAATTTTAAAATAAGCATAAAAGCAAGTAAACCCATAGGAATAAATAGTAAAGAAAGCATTTGCGGGGAAAACTTCTCTCTTTTTTTTATTATTTCGTATAGAAGAAATAGTCCAAATGCAAAAAATAGTATTATTCCTGTGGATCTGGTTAACATGGCCGCCATCCCAAATAATCCACTAAGAATATATCGCTTTTTCAGAAAGAAATATGTACTCCCAGTAATAGTAAGTAGAAAAAGTCCCTCAGTATAATATGCAGAAAAAAAGAAAGAGGTCGGAAAAAGTAGAAGCAGTATTACAGCTCTCTTTGCCCTCTCTTCATCTGTCATTGATAAGGCTATTAAATACATAAAGAAAGTTGCAAAGAGCGTAGAAAAATTAGAGATAAGAAACCCAGCCAAGAAATGCGAACCAACTATGTAACCCAAATATCTAGATAAATATGGGAAGAGGGGAAAGAATGCAACATTGCTCTGTCGCCCTTCTATATAATATCCCTTTTCTGCAATCCTCTTATACCATCCAGAATCCCATCTAAACCAGCCATCCAAGAAGTACCTCTCCTTTTGTGGATAAGCCTGGTAATCTTTGTTAGTATTGTTTACCCGCTCAAAAGTAAAATTCATCCCTATGAAATCAAATACGAATAACCCTCCTCGCCATACCAGAAACAATAACATTATCCTAACAAAAGCCTTTTTATATGACATGCCTTCTACTAATCCCATAATAAGCCTTATTACATAACAATTACCTATAATCAAGCTTCTTTTAGTTTTATTAGAAAAGTTCTACAATGTAAAAAGAGCTTCTCTAAAAGAGAAAAACTCACTATGTTAGATCATGGCATTAGCTTCAACCTATCTTTTCATTTTTTAAACTCAGTATTCCCCCCTAAAATTCCTCACCTCTACCCGTAATCTTCGCATTATAGTGTGCACCTACAACAAAAGTTATTAAATTCTCGGTTAATATTCAAACTTAGGAGCTAACCCCCCTATGTTATACAATAAGCATTAAAAGATACTATCCCGTAGGGCAATCCTTTTACCCTTCTACCCAATCATCTCAAGTACCTATATGGACTTCTCTATCTGTTTACTCAATACTGACTCAAATTTTTACCTAAATAAAGTTAAGTATTTTGCACCAACTAAACGCATATATTCATAATTATCTATTCGTGTATTCTGTAGCAGAAGACCACCGTCACAAGGAGCCGCTGGTACTGTGTGAGATATAAATGCAACAAATGAATAACCATATATAAGAGGCTAACTATAGTAGAGAATGTTAAGATTGAAAGAAGAGGCATTTTTTAAGACTGGTGACAATTCCACAATCATTTTGCAGACGATAGATGATGTAATCAATACAAATCAAAAGATTAGGAAAGCAGAGATTGAATGATATATAGATACATAGATCTGTGAAAGATGGACATAAAACTTTCCATTTGATAGAACCAACTTGGTAAAGAACTATCTATAAAGATTGGGATGATGACAAACATCCTTTGTGCAGGAGAGTATGATTATGATAAGTCGCTCGTGTCAAACGCATTAAGGTAGAAAGGAAAAGCCAAATTGGAGAGCCAAAATTTGTTATTGATGAGTAATATAGGGAAGAATCTTGTGTTAACATGTATAATGAATATTAGGTCTGTTTTGATTTTGAAAATCTAACTCTACCAAAAAATCTGGGACACACCCTACAAAACGGATGGGATGTAATGTCTGTATTTATCTTTCTTCTGTGTTCACGATAGGCATCATTGTTCCATATCTCGCGGATACCAGTGTCAGGATAACTTAATTGTCCCATTCTAAGAAAACTGTGAGTCTGGTCGCAGTCACACGTATAGATCTCTCCATTGTATCTAATAAATGTATTTCTGTATTGCCAGTGGCAACCCCTGTATCTCAATGGATGATTGATGTCAATAACTATATCTCCGTTCTCAGTCTCCTTCACGGGATATGCCCACATATTTTTGTCCTTAGGCAGCCATTCAAGTGTTTTACTGTCAACCTTTATTTCTCCCATAATAGCGGATAAAAACCAGGATGATTTGAGAGAAAAATTTGCATCTAGTAGCATTGCCATCTCTCTTATATGTTCAATTTCATCCTCATTTGAACGAAAGACAACTGTGTTTATCTGAATTCTGGGAATTTTTGTATTTTTTTCTTTCTTTTTTTCATTTATGAATCTGATGCCTTCAATGACATCACACAACCTTCCGCCTCTTCTGTACTTCTCATAGGTCTCTTGTGTCGCCCCTTCAATTCCAATTGCAATTGTGAGGATTATACCGCTCTCAACTATCTCCTCAGCAAATCTTTTTAGTAGTGTTCCGTTAGTAAAAAGGGTCTTGACAGTGATATCGTTTTCTTTCAGGGTATTGATTTTGGAGATAAAGTTGGGATCGGTGAGAGGCTCTCCCTGCCCGTTTATCAAAATCCCACTATAAAGAAATGGCTTGATCTCCCGCACAATATCATTGAAAAGAATATCTGACATAACCCCCCTGTGATCATCCGCTTCCTTGCTGCCTGCGGGACATAATTCACACCTGAGATTGCAGATAGATGAAAATTCAAGCATTAGACCTTCAGGATAGAGAGATGCCCTATCGCTCTTTATCTTTTCTCTGAATACTGCATCCTTATGATTATTAAGCCTTGTCTCATCTGACATATCTTTACTCCAAACCATCTACACAATTTTACTCGTCGACATCGCAAAAGGCAAAGGTTTAAAAAGTAGGCCAAATCCCTTAAACGCCACCACTTATAATTATTTCAGATACAAAGACAAAATTCCACAAAATCCTACATCTGCGAATCATGTTGTGGGGTTTGCTAAGATAAATAGTTAAATATTTGCCAACCAATGAGAAAAATTTTTGAGTGTTTTGCTATGTAAAAAACTATGCCCTGATGAAATCTATACATATAAAATTTTAGATCAATCATCTATTACCCCCACTTCTTATCCTACCCTAAGTAATGCTTTTCCTGAGCCCTTCTTAAAATTTTAACTCCTACCTGTCAGCAAGGGGGGTTGAGTTGCCTGAGGTTATAAAATTTAGTTCTCACACCTATCTATCTATCGTGTAGTTTATTCAGAAAAAAATATAGGTTCAATTGCAGGAGGTAGTGTGATACTCTTTACAGGGGATAAGTTTGATGGTAGTATGAGTCTGAAAATGGAAGGAAATACGTGGAAGACGCAGAATATTAATCAGATAAGGCTCTGTCTCTTATACACATCT
>JAOAFA010000029.1 GCA_026416535.1 Deltaproteobacteria bacterium | reverse complement strand
ATAAGTGGGATGGAGCACCAAGCTTTGAGAATAATTACCAAAACAAGGTAAATGCTGTATTTTATGTTGGTGGTGAGAACTGTGCCTCTGATAAGGATTGTCCATTTAATCAATTTGGGCAGACCTGTCTTACGGGTATATGTATGAGGTTGGATAGGGGTAATGATTTTTACCTGGGTGGGGAGAGGTGCTCTAAAGATTCCGATTGTCCTGGTTATACAAAAGGTCAAAAATGCGGTGCAGCTCCCACTGTTCCAAAGGTCTGTTCACATTTCTATCAGAATAAGAATTGGGGTTCGGATGCTGATAACTTTGTTAAGTATAGGTTCTGTTCAGATGAGAGGACAGATGACCTGCCATTCTGTAATAGATGGGACGAGGGTGTAACTTCAAGAGAGATTGTCATTAACCAGGTCGACTTGTATAACAAAAATTATATATTCAATAACTTCAAAAGATACAGAAGGAACTTTGGATTTGACTATGAATCAAGGGTGTTTGGAAGATATTTCTGGACAATCGGTAAGCAGTATCAGGCAATGCTTTATCAGTATTTCTACGAGCCGGGTATGAGATCACCTTCCAATTGGAATATACCGGGTGGATTAAATGATATGTATATTGCCTCCACAGTAGGTCTTAATTTCTTTAATAAGGTGTTAGGTGAACCTGATGTCGGTTGCTATACTTATGTACCAGGCACTAAGTACTTAAAGTTCCGCAGTAGTGACCCAGAAAAAGAGGATTGCGACCTTAGACTTAGACTTGGTGAGGCAAAGTATTACTGGCATAAGTGGGAAGGTGGGTATTATGGAAGAATATATAGAGTTAGCATCATAGGTAGTGTAATTGACAAAATCCTCGCCCTTGAGGCTTTGACAACTAGAGACTGGGGTTTCCCAGAGGCAAGTGGTATCAGGTTCTACATCAACTACTACGATTTCTTCCAGAATGAGCTTATTGATATAGTAACAGGCCTTATTACCGAAGAATATCACAGATACGCTTGGCTTGCTGAAAACAATGCTGGAAACTGGGTACTAAAACCGAGAAATATATGGTATGGTGATAATCTTACCGGTAGAGAATTGCCAGAGAGAAACCAGTATGAAATTTATAAAAATTCTAGTGTGATTGAACCTGGGACATCCTTGTATAATCAGATTTATGGTATGTTGTTTGCCATTGATAGATTCTCTGTCTTCTTTGATACTACTTTCTTTAACTTTATGAAGATCTGTATTGAAGGCGAGGAGTGTGGCTATACACCTTATGATTCTAAAGTGAGGTGTGAATACAATTCTTTGTTTAATCCTTATACATATTTTGGGGCTAGAGTATACAGGCCGGTTGAAGGCAAGGATGTGGATAAATCAATTGGGTGTGCAGCAATTGATAGAGCAAATATGTATAAACAGGCTTATGAGACCCACACTTGTATGCAAAAATTTGGAGAGGATGATTACTCTTGTTATTACAGAGTCAACAATATGGAGTCTGTGTTGAATATGATGATGATGTTTATGAAAGACTACGGAGTATCTGGATTGTAAGCGAGTAAATATACCATAGGATTAAAACCGCTGTATCCCCAATTGTGTGGTACAGCGGTTTTTTATTAGTTTAAGGAGGTCCATTAAAAAATGCTTGGACATTTTTTAAATGAAAGGCAGAAGAGATTAAGAGAGGAGGTTGTTGATTTTGTGAGGTGGGTCCCTAAAAGACTCATACTTGATATGGATAGAGATAAAGTGATATATCCGGTTGAATTTTTGAGAGAGGCTGGCAAAAGGAATCTGTTAGGGTTGAGATTCCCCAAGGAGCTTGGTGGTAGAGGTTTGATGTGGCAGGATGAGATCATTGCACTTGAAGAGATTGGAGTACTTGGGAGTTCTCTTGCTTGTTTATATTCATTGGTTTCTATAGTAGGAGAGGCTATTAATAAATTTGGAAATGAATATCAGAAAGAAAATTATCTTATCCCAATGCTTAAAGGTGAGAGATATTGTGCTGAGGCTCTTACTGAGCCGAGGGGAGGTTCAGATTTTTTTGGTTGTACTACGACAGCAAGAAAAGAAGGTGACTATTTTATCTTAAACGGTCAGAAGAGATTTGTTGTTGGAGCTGAAGGGGCCGATTTCTTTATGGTTTACGCTAAGACAGATGAGACTAGTGTACCTCATAGATCGATAAGTGTTTTTCTTGTAGATAGAGAATCGGGTGTAAAAACTGAGTATCTTTATGGGCTTATGGGAACACGAGGTGGTGGAGCTGGGAGGATAGTATTTAAAGATGTTAGGGTTAGCGAAAAAAATCTGGTTGGTAGGCTAAACGGAGGGGCTGAGGTCTTTTATCAAATGATGATTCCTGAGCGTATGACGACAGCTGCAGGAGCAATTGGAGCGGCAAAGAGTGCACTATCTATAGCAGCTAAATACTCTACTAAGCGTAAGGCATTTGGAAAGTTTATTAAAGAGTTTGAGGCTATCTCTTTTAAAATCGCTGATGCTATTACTGAACTCGACGCAGCAAATGCGCTCATATATGCTACGGCAGTTGCTATAGACAGAGGGGAAGATTCAGCTTATGTTAGAAGGCTCGTGTCAGAATCTAAGAAATTCTCTACAGAGGTTGCATGGAGAGTGGTAAATAATGCTATGCAGGTTATGGGTGGGATCGGCTATACTGATATCTTCCCTATAGAGAGACTACTTAGGGATATCAGATTAATGATGATATGGACAGGAACAAATGAGATAATGGATTTGATCATTCAGCATGAATATTATAAATCAGCTGAGTTCGACAAAGATAGGGTGAGGGAGTATGAAGAAGATGCTAATGAGGCCAGTAGAAAAGATGAAATTGTCTTTGAATAAATTTTAGACCCTTGATTATTTGACTACCTAAAATATTTTTGTTATAGAAAGTATGATAATGGTATTTATGTTATGAAATTTTGCCCAACTTGTAAATCTAAGTTCCCTACAGACATAAACTACTGTCCAAATGACGCAACAAAGCTGATAGTGGATTCGGAATCTGGACCTTCTTCATCTCTTATTGGAATGATTCTAGATAATAGGTATCGTATAATATCAAAGCTTGGTGAGGGGGGAATGGGTTCTGTGTATGCTGCAGAACACATTCTATTGAGAAAGAACGTAGCAATTAAAGTGTTGAGATACGATCTCGCTCGTAGAGAAGAGGTAGTGAAAAGATTTCAGAATGAGGCGATTGCAGCATCCCTTATAGGACATGAGAATATTATCGAAGTTACAGATTTTGGTAGAACTCCTGATGGCTCAGTTTATTTTGTAATGGAATATCTAAATGGATTGGCACTTGCTGATGTAATTAGGAGCTCGGGTTATATAACTCTTAGAAGGGCTATACCCATACTTCTTCAGATTACGAAGGCATTATCTGTGGCACACTCTCGGGGCATTATTCATAGGGATTTGAAGCCGGAGAATATTGTTCTAATAGATAAACCAGACAGGAAAGATTTTGTTAAGATACTCGATTTTGGTATATCCAAAATGCTGGATACCTCTGATAGGGCTGAGAAACTTACTGCTATGGGGATGATTGTGGGAACCCCCGAATATATGAGCCCAGAGCAGGCCGCAGGGCTGCCCGTTGATAAGCGAACAGATATTTATTCATTGGGTGTTATTATGTATGAGATGATGACTGGGAGGCTTCCATTTCTTGCTGATAATGCAATGAGGATACTTATGATGCATCAGACTGAAAAGCCTGTAAGCCCGAGGGAGATTAATCCAGAAATTCATGTTGGAATGGAGCAGATTATCTTAAAGTGCATGGAGAAAAGGCCTGAGGATAGGTTTCAAGATATGTCAGAAATAACGCAGTCGCTTATTCGCTTGTTGTCAGTAACGTCAATGACCCAAGAGCCTAAAAAGACAATGGCATTTAGTCCACAAGCTATATCACCTGTAGGGCAAGTAGAATCTTATAGTACTCAGCCTCCCACTTCGTCCACGTCTTCTGTTAGACCAGCAACGTCTGTTCACAGGACATCTTCTTCAGGAAACACAGGTTTGTCAAGTGGCATAACAAATAGTTCTTTGCCACAGACTAAGGTTTCAGGTTTAAGTCAGCCATCTCAAATAGAAGAGAGTATGAGTGAAGATGTCCAAAATGTAAATTTGCAATTAGAGTCCGCACAAATTGCTTCAGGGGATAGTGTGCTTCAAAGCCAAGGTTTGAGTTTGGATTCAGTTGTCAGGCCAAGTGAGAAGCCCATAGAAGGTTATTTTAAGGGACAGACGGCTGCCCCTAGTGTTAATACTCAAGAGGGTTTAGAGATTAGAGAAATAAGTGGAGAAGTTGATATATCATCAAGCACTGGGGTTAATTGGAAGAGGTATTTAGCTTATATAGGATTAGGATTATTAATTATTTTAGGAGGTATAGTTCTTTATTATATCTTGGCTGTGGATAAATTTAATGTTAGAGCAAACGTCTCAAAGCCCGAAGAGACTAAGCAGGAACAAGTAGTTGCCTTGGATATGAAGGTTGAGGAGATGAAAGAAAATAATAGGCAAGCTGAATTAGTTAATAGGGAGGATAGGGTAGAAGAGAGGGAGGAAGAGGAATCTTTTAAGAAGAGGGAGATAAAGACAGCCAGAATTGCTGATTCGGTTGTTATTTTGATCACTAGTGAGCCTGAGAATGTTGAGATTTATAGAGGTAGTATTATGGTCGGTGTGACCCCTTTTCAATTGAAAGGCAAGAAGAATAGTTCTATAGAATATGTTTTTAGGAAATTGGGATATGAGCCGTTGAGAAAGAAAATTGTCTTTAGTTCGTCAGGAGAGATGAAGGTCAATTTAAAAAAGATAGAAGATCAGAACAAGGGACCAAAAAAGGAAAAGGATCTATTTGAGAAAATTGATGATTTGAAGGATTTGAGTTTTTAGTATGTCTGTGATAATTTTTATTTCGCAAGAGCAGATGGAAAAATATGTAAATGATGGTGTAGCTGATATTAATGGTAATGATATAGTTCTAAGACTCGAAAAGACTTATATAGGTAATCTTGAAGAGGCATATTACTTTTTAAGGAATGTGGTTAACCCGAGTGATCCAAGAGGGATGATAAATAGAGTGTTTACTAAAGGTGAGATAAAAGATTTAAATGCTGATATAATGCAGAATTCAGTAATTATTGGGGAGGATGTCTATGATGTGGAAGAGGGCTTCGTTGTATATGAACAGGGTAATACCCTTACTGATGAGAGTACTAAAAAGTCTCAAACGCAAGAAATAAAATCACTTGCGTCATTTATATTAAAGAATTTAAAATCGGGATAGCAACAAAGAGAGGAGGGTTTTTATGAAGATGTATTTTTTCTGTTTTTTGAGCTTATTTGTGATGTTTGTTTTTTACTCTTGTTCAGAGGACAAGAATGCCTGTGAATCCTTTTATGACAAGATCTGTTCAAAGCAAAAGTATTTTGACGAACCGGAAGAATATTATTATCAACAAAAGGTTCGAATGTGTAACTGTGTGAAGGGTAAAAGATCGGATTTTACGGAGTATGAAAAGATTGAGTGCGATAGGTGGCTTAAGAGTCTTGCTGAGCTTAACGAGGATGTACCCGAGCAAAAGGAGATTTTACAAGAGTGTAGTGTAGCAAATAAATTGCTGGATAAATATGGTGATACCTATGTCTCAGTCTGTTTGATGAAGGATGGGACTAAAGAATGTAACGATTCTAAAAAAGAGTGTATGAAAGGATGTCCCACTGATTCTGATGAAAAATATAAAGGGTGTATAGCAGAGTGCAATGAAAAATTTCCATGTGACGATATATGTGATCAGTTTGAGTTTTGACAAACAGATCGAGCACTACAGATTGTCATAAATTGGAGATTTTTTTAATTCAAACAGCGGTTGGGGCGAGGTCAGAGAGTTCCTTTCTGAGTTTTTCTTTTAGTCTCTCCTCGATCTGCCTTACTCGTTCTCTTGTAATACCAAAGACTTCCCCTATCTCTTCAAGTGTTTTCGGATTGTCACTCATTAATCTGTTATAGGCTATATATCTCTCTTTTTCGTTGGCCTTTTTTAAGAATTCTGTGAGTTTTGTTCTTACAATTGTTGCCTCTTCCTCTTTGATGATTCTTTCATCCATGTTTAGTTCATCGCTTGATATTTTATCTAATAGTGTCCTATCGTCATTCTCCGAAATTGTAGAATCGAATGATATGTCAGAATTCTCTAACCTTTTTTCCATCTCTTGGACATCTTTGACCCTAACTCCCAGTTTTTCGGAGATCAACTTTTTTTCGTTCTCATCTATGTGTTCGTCAAAATCTTTGCCGGACAATCTTAGTATCTCTCTTTTTGCTTTATTAAGAGAATAGAAAAGTTTTCTTTGAGCCTGTGTAGTGCCGATCTTGACTAGGCTCTTGGTTTTTAAAATAAAAGCTTGAATATACGCCCTTATCCACCAAATAGCATAGGATATGAATCTATATCCTTTGTCGGGGTCAAATTTTGTTAGCGCCTTGATAAGTCCTAAATTGCCTTCTTGTATTAGGTCGGAAAGTCTTACATTATAGTGGATGTATTCTAATGCTATTTTAACTACAAATCTTAGATTTGAGGTAATAAGTTTGTGTGCGGCCGTCATATCTTTTTTCTCTTTATATCTTTTTGCAAGATGATATTCCTCTTCGGGGGTCAATAGGGGATACTTCCTTATTTCCCTTAAGTATATTGCTATCGACCTATTGTTTAGCTCCATGGTGTTAATCATATTCATCCTCCTAATAGTTAAGATGCTGATTAACAATCATGGTTTCCTATATTTATTATTATTTCTAATTGAAATTATCGCCATTTTTACCATTTCAGGGTCCTCACACCAGCTTAGAAGTTCAGCAGGGCAGTAGAGCTCTAGGTCTTTTAAATTTTCTTCCGATAAATAGTCTATGCAAAAATCGTAAAAAGCTCTCATATCATCACTTCCAGATTTAAGCACTATTTTATTATCTTTATTGTATTTATCATTTTTAAGACCCATGTTTATCACCTTCTTGCAATACTATTTTAATCACTAAGCTAAAAGTTGTCAAGTATACAAGAAAGTGAATGTAATGGAGCGGGCGACGGGATTTGAACCCGCGACTTTCACCTTGGCAAGGTGACACTCTAGCCGCTGAGTTACGCCCGCCCACAAAAGAGAGATGTATTGCTAATAAAAAAGAATCAATTTGTCAAGAAATTTAGTTTTTGCTTTAAATTTAATAATTTCTGTTGTATGTTTTCACCTTGTGAGGTGATTGTCATGTTTGAAAGCCTAACTGAAAAATTTTCAGGTATTATCAAAAGGTTAAAAGGCGAAGGCAGGATTACCGAGAATAACATTCAGGATGCAATAAAGGATGTGAAGCTTTCTCTTTTGGAGGCGGACGTTAATTATAATGTTGTGAAGAATTTTGTAGAGGCTGTGACGAGGCGGGCGCTTGGTACAGAAGTGTTGAGTAGTATTACCCCTGAACAACAATTTATCAAAGTTGTTCATGATGAGTTGATTAATATGATGGGGAAGGACTCAACTGGTATTGACCTATCTGGTAATCCCCCTGTTGTGATTATGATGGTAGGTCTTCAGGGTTCAGGAAAGACGACTTCGACTGGGAAACTAGCGAGGTACCTTCAGATCAACAGGCGAAAACCCTATTTAGTGAGTTGTGATGTCTATAGACCTGCGGCGATTGAACAGCTAAAAAAAGTGGCTCTTATGGTAGGGTCGCCGGCTTATGATACAAATCCGAAAGATAAACCTGTGGATATATGCAAAAAGGCAGTGTCTCAAGCCCTTATAAAGGGTTGTGATGTAGTTATTATTGATACAGCCGGTAGACTTCATGTTGATGAAGAGCTTATGAAGGAACTTGAGGATATAAAATCAGCAGTAAATCCTAAGGAGATATTATTTGTAGCTGATGCTATGACAGGGCAAGAGGCAGTAAATATAGCATCTGTGTTTAATCAGAGATTGGACATAACCGGTGTTGTCTTAACTAAAATGGACGGTGATGCAAGAGGTGGTGCCGCACTGTCTATTAGAGCTGCGACTGGTAAACCGATTAAGTTTGTGGGCGTTGGTGAGAAGATGGACGGATTTGAACTCTTTCATCCCGACAGGATTGCCTCCAGGATTCTTGGTATGGGGGATGTAGTCTCACTTGTGGAAAAGGCCCAGGAGGTCTATGATCAGAAAAAGGCTCTTGAGATCCAGAAGAAGCTCTCAAAGAATGAATTTACCCTCGAGGATTGGCTTGAATCGTTAAAATCAATGGAGAAGATGGGTTCTATTGAGGATCTAATAGAATTAATTCCCGGGTTTAGTGGTATGAAGAAGCAATTAAAAGCCCTGGGGGCCGTAAGACCGCCTGAAAAAGAGCTAAAAAAGATAATAGCAATAATAAATTCGATGACGAAACAGGAGAGGAGAAATCCTTCGATATTAAATGGTTCAAGGAGAAGAAGAATAGCGGAAGGTTCAGGTACGACGGTTCAAGACGTTAATACCCTAATTAGACAGTATCTTGAGATGAAGAAGATGATAAAAAAATTTAATCAAGGTGGACTATCCTCACTGTTTTCTCAAATGATGAGAGGTAAAATGCCTTTCAAATAGACAATTGATGACTTGCAAGATTACAGGTTTTTATTATAATAATTCTAAAAAAGTGAATTTATAGAGTGTCTTTTTGTAAAGCTCTTTTTTGAAATGATATAGGCGTATTAGAAATTAGAACGTAATTTTTATTCTTTGTCTTTTCTACTGAATTAGATAATAGTTTCGGAGTTTATTGTTTAAATTCCGTTGACCTAAAGAATGTTTCTAATTGTTAAGATGAGGGGAGACTTTTAGGGATGGGTTAATTTTTGAGCTTATCTTTTATATATGGTTAAGGAAAGGTTTAGGTATTAGATTTTAGAGTATAATTAGACACCATATTTTGGTCATCAAAAAAGCCCTGTTCTGGAGAACAGGGCCTTATGCATAGGAGAATTTTTGTCTCAAACTATTCCATAGGCTAGCATTGCCTTTGCTACTTTGATAAAACCGGCTATGTTGGCACCTGTAAGATAATCGCCCTTCTTTCCGTAAGCCTCTGCTGCCTCTAAGCAGGATTTGTGAATGTTTTTCATTATACTGTGTAATTTCTGATCCACTTCTTCTCTAGACCAGCTTAGTCTTATACTGTTTTGACTCATTTCGAGTCCTGATGTAGCTACACCGCCTGCATTTGCGGCTTTTGCTGGACCATAAAGAATGTTATTATTCTGATATACTTTAATTGCCTCTAAATCTGAGGGCATGTTAGCACCTTCACTGACACAGAAGCAACCATTCTTGACTAGTGCCTCTGCTAATTCCTTGTTAATTTCATTTTGTGTGGCACATGGTAGCGCTATATCATGTTTGAGACCTTTTTCTTTGATGACCTGCCATACAGACATGCCCTCAAAGTAAGGGACTTTGTATTTTTCAGCATATTCTTTTATTCTGCCTCTTCTAACATTCTTTAATTCCATTACAAAGGCGAGTTTCTTTTCATCAATCCCTTCTTCATCGACGATTGTGCCATTTGAATCAGAGAGTGTTATAGCCTTCCCACCTAGATGATTTACCTTTTCAACAGCATATTGTGAAACATTTCCGGATCCTGATATTACCACTCTTTTCCCTTTGAAATCCAGATTTCTTGTTGCGAGCATCTCTGCTGCAAAATATACTGTGCCATATCCTGTTGCCTCTGGCCTGATAAGCGAACCACCATATTCAAGACCTTTCCCTGTTAGGACTCCAGTGTGTTCATTTCTTATCTTTTTATAATACCCATACATAAAACCTATTTCTCTAGCTCCAACTCCAATATCTCCAGCGGGGACATCAATGTCTGCTCCAATGTGTCTGAAAAGCTCTCTCATGAATGCATAGCAAAATCTCATTACCTCTCTATCTGATTTACCTTTTGGGTCAAAATCTGAGCCCCCCTTGCCTCCTCCCATTGGTAGAGTTGTCAAGGAGTTTTTAAAGATCTGTTCAAAACCGAGGAACTTTATGATACCGAGATTTACAGAGGGATGAAATCTTATGCCACCTTTATAAGGACCTATTGCGTTATTGAATTGAACTCTGAATCCCCTATTTACATGTACAACTCCTTGGTCGTCTTCCCACGGGACTCTGAAGATTATGATTCTGTCTGGTTCTACGATCCTTTCATAAATACCTGCCTTTACAAATTCTGGATGTTTTTCTACAGTAGGCTCTAATGTTGTCATGACTTCTGTTACAGCCTGTATAAACTCTGGTTGTGATGAATCCTTCTCTTTGACTTTTGCAATTACTTCACTAATTACGGACATGTCTCCTTCCTCCTCTGTCAGGGACTAGGTTAAGTCAGAGGGCCTGACAGACACCGCTCTGACATCTCAATTTTGTATTGAAAATCCCAATAAAAATCCACAGCAACTAAAATTGCTACTATCCCATTTTTACTCTGTCAATTAAAAAAGAAAACGAATAGAAAGTTTGTTATTGTTAATTTTAGGTTATTATATAAATTTATGTTTTTTATTTGACATAGAGTTTGATTTGGGATTTTATTGATTTACAATGTAAGGAGGAAGAGTAATGATAAATATTAAAATTGAAAGAAGGCCTGAGGACAAACTTAAACCGAAACCAAAGCTTAAATATGAAAAAGGTGAGAAGGATGAGTTGGGTTTTGGGAAATACTTTTCCGATCATATGTTTTTAATGGATTATACAAAAGATGAGGGTTGGAATAATGCAAGAATAGTTCCCTATGACAATCTCCCGATGGATCCAGCGGCGATGGTTTTTCATTATGGGCAGGCGATTTTCGAAGGGCTAAAGGCATACCGCGGAGAGCATGGGAAAATATATCTCTTTAGGGCAAGGAACAACTTTGAGAGATTTAATAGATCTGCGAAGCGATTGTGTATGCCACGAGTAGATATAGATGTCGCGTTAAGGGGATTGAAAGAGTTAATCAAGATTGATAAAGATTGGATACCCGATGGTGACGGTATGGCTCTTTATATTAGGCCCACAATGATTGCTACAGAACCTGCACTTGGTGTAAGGCCTTCAAATACTTATTTATTTTTTATAATAGTTGGACCGGTTGGCGCATATTATCCAGAGGGATTTAATCCAGTAAAGATCTATGTCTCTGATAAATATGTAAGGGCTGTTAGAGGTGGCTTGGGTGAGGCGAAAACAGGTGCAAACTATGCACATAGTCTTTATGCAGCTGAAGAGGCAAAACAGCTTGGTTTTACCCAGGTTTTGTGGTTGGACGCAATTCATATGAAATATGTAGAAGAAGTAGGTACGATGAATATATTTTTTTACGTAAATGATGAATTGATTACATCTCCGCTCACTGGTTCGATTCTGCCGGGTATTACAAGGGATTCGGTTATAAGAATAGCGCGGGATTGGGGTTATAAAGTCTCTGAAAGGTTGTTCTCGATTGATGAGTTGATACATCATATTGAGAAGGGAGAGGTAAGGGAGATTTTTGGGACAGGCACGGCGGCAATAATATCTCCAGTTGGTGAACTATATTATAAAGGGAAAAATTATACGATAGCAGATGGAAAGGTTGGTGAACTCTCTCGAAAACTTTATGAGTATATTCAGGATCTTCAATATGGTAAAAAACCAGATCCTTATGAATGGGTTGAGCAGGTGATTTAGTTTTATTGTGAAAGCGATATTTTTCATCTTTTTATTGTTTTTCTCACCTGTAAATGTTGTTCTGACTTTCGATTTCCCGGTTGAATATCAAAAAGCTGTCTCGTTGATCGAATCGGGGAAGAGAAGAGAGGCAGCTGTTCAATTAAAAGAATTAATAAGGAGATACCCTGACTGGGGATTGTTTTATTTAGAATATGTGGCAAATTGCATATATATCGAGTGTCCCAAAGATGAGATCAAAAATTATTTGGATAAGGCAGAGAGTCTTATCGATAATAATCCCAGGCTCTTGTTTTATAAGGGGCTTTTTCTTGAAAGTGAAAATCCTGATGAATCACTGAGGCTATATGATAAAGCTATTTCATTGAGACCCACATATATGGAGGCGCTTATTCGTGCCTGTATACTTTATTCTGATAAGGGTGATTATACATCAGCATTGTCTTATTATGATGCGATTTCCGAGGGAAATAAAAACAGTGCTCTTGTCCTTAAGATTGTTGATTTGTTGGTGAAAAAGGGTGATTTTGATAGAGCAGAAAAAGAATTGTTATGGCTTGTAAAAAATAATCCTACAAATCAACTTTTCTTATTTAAACTCCATGATTTTTATAACTCCAGAGGAGATAGAGATAAAGCTAAAGTGATAATGAAAAAAATTAACAATCTCTCGACTCATAAAAAGAGAATAATGCGACCACTTAAATAGGTTTTTTCTAAGATATTATAAAGTACTTGTTTCTAGTTTTTTCTATTAATTCTCATTAGTAGCGTATTTAAGATCCCTCATTAGGAAGTCATAGTATACAATGTGAACCATACCGGATGGTGTTGCAAATATCCCTGTCGTGAATCCATTTGTCCCGAGTCTTCCTTCGGTGTCAATTATGAAGTTTTGCCAACTGCCGTATTTGTTTGTGGCGTATTTTATCCTATATATTGTTGCGTCATAATATGCAATATGAATTTTGTTATTGGCGTCAATTGAAATTGATGTATAGAGGCCTACATTGTTTACATGTGAATCTGCGACCGTGGTTGACCAGTTAACCCCATCAAATATGGCTACCTTCAAATTATTATTTGGAGCGCCATCGTAATAACTTATTACAGGATATCCGTTTGCATCCAGGGCAATCGCTGTATATTGTCCAACATTTCCAGTAGAATCAATAGTATATGTCACAAAACTGCCAGATATATTTGTAGCATATTTCAAATCTGCATTTGTTGCGTCATAATATGATATGTGTATAAAGCCATTTTTATCTACAGCTATTGAGCTATCACGTCCTACATTAGCATTTGTGACTCCACCATCGTCTACAACTGTTGATAGCCAGAATCCATTAATATTGTTTGTGTATTTTAAATCGCCTCCATTTGATGTATCGTGGTAACTAATATGAATCTTACCATTGGAATCTATGGCTAGAGAGGTTTGGTATTGTCCAACAGTGTTTATATTGTCTGGATTCTCTGCTATCCAGTTTCCACTGGTATTGTTAATATATTTTAAGTTGCCTCGGGATATATCCAGATAACTTATGTGGACTTTATTTAAGCTGTCTGTCTTTAAATTACAGAACCTACCTACATTGTAATTTGATACACCACCGTTATCGATTGTTGAAATATGCCATGTATTGTTTAGTTTGTATGCATACTTAAGCTCTCCTCCGAAGTAGGCATCGTAATAACATATATGAGGTCTTTTCAGGGTGTCTAAGTGGATTGAAGGATATTGCCCCACAGAACCAGCGGCATCTACAAACCTAAAATTAGTCCAGGTATTTTGTAGCCTCATGGCATATTTTACCTTTGCATTTGTTGCATCGTAATATGAGGCGTGGAGAACCCCATTTTTGTCTATGGCTAGTGAATTGAATGTGCCAACGGATGCAGAGTTATCTACAAGATAGGTATTAAAACTTCCTCCTAAATTATTTGCATACCTCAATGTTGCATTTGAGTTGTTGTAATAAGTAACATGGACGACACCATTGTCATCTACAACAAGAGAGCTGAAGCGCCCAACATCTCCTGATGATTCAATAACTGTAGGTGGATTCCATACGCCCCCTAAATTGTTTACGTATTTGAGATCGGAGGAACTGCTGTCAAAGTAGCTGATATGAATATTGTCTGTTTTATCAATGAATATCGAAGTGAATAGACCAACATATATGCCGTCTCCTTGATCATCAAGTGTTTGAATATTCCATATGTTTCCACTCCTTCGAGCATATCTTAATACACCTTTATTTGGTGTAAACCCCCTTTTGTAATATGCTATATGTGGATTATTTGAGGAGTCAAGGTGTATGCTACAATATTCGCCAGAGGTGAATTGTGATTCAACAACCTGGGTGGTCCAGACACCACTTGAATTAGTGGCATATTTTAAATCGCTTGTAGTGGCATCAAAATAGGCTATGTGTACGAATCCATTGTTATCAACAGCAATCGCAGAATACATCCCTACATTATTCCCTGAATCCACTGTTGATTTTGACCATACTCCACCAGAATTGGTTGCGTACATTAAAGATAGATTAGTTGGATTGTAATAACTAATATGAATATAATCGTTTTTATCAATAAATAACGATGCGTATTCTCCTACGCCAGGACTGTTGTCTATAACCTCAGTTATAAAGTTTGCCCCCGAGAGGTATGCGTGATAAAGATTATCTCCACCATAGACTATGTGAGGGATGTTATTTGAATCCGTCTTGATAGATCGGTTATAGAAGTTTGTGAAGAACCTGGGTGCATCAACTCGCTCTATCCTAAATAGCATTATATCCCAGCTGTATTGAACAGGTAGAGAGATATTGTTTGCTTGGTCGATGCATCGTAGGCTAAAGGTGTGGGTTCCTATTGATAAATTCGTATATGTTTTTGGTGAGGTGCATGGGGTATAACCAGAACCGTCTAAAGAACACTCTGTTGTAGCGACTTCGTTACAATGAAAGCTGAATGTCGCATCTGTTGACATGCTTGGGTTGCCTGGCATACTGTTGATAAACGCCTGTGGCGGGATTGTATCCACCCTCCAATTATACTGTGCTGGAGTCGGATCTAAATTTTGTGCAGCATCTAATGCCCTTACTCTAAATGTATGATTTCCGTCTGGTAAATTGGTATAAACTACAGGAGAGGTGCAGAGGGAAAATGTAGAACTGTTTAGGGAGCATTCAAAGGTGCACGGGAGTGTCTCATCATTACAACTAAAGGTAAATTGAGCATTTTTACTATTTGTGATGGAACTTGGATATGTGAGTATAATAGTATCTGGCGGAACAGTATCGACCTTCCATTCATATTCGGCAGGGGTGGTGTCTATGTTTCCTGCCAGATCTATTGCTCTAACATAAAATGTGTGAATTCCGTTAGAGAGTGAGTTATAGATCATGGGGCTAGTACACGGAGTATAACTGTTATTGTCAATTTTACATTCGAATATTGCATCGGATTCATTTGAATAAAATGTAAATGTAGCGGTGGTCTGTTTTGTTGGATTTGTTGGTTTGTTGATTATGAAAGTCTCGGGATTTGTTAGGTCTACATTAAAGCTGTATTGAGCAGGTGTTTGATCAATATTCCCTGCCTTATCAATAGCTCTTACTGAGAAGTATCTTACTCCTTCTCTAATGCCATTCCATACGTGTGGAGAGGAACATGAGAAGAATGCACCTAGGTCGTGTGAACATTCAAAAGTTGATCCTGCCTCACTTGATATAAAAGAGAATAACGGTGAAGGGTTGTTTGTTGGATTTGGTGGATAGGAGGTAATTGTGGTGTCTGGAGGAGTAAGGTCAATATTCCATGTGTAAGATGGGGGATTTTGCTCTATGTTTCCTAAATTATCTTTTGCTCTAACTCTAAAGTTGTGAGTCCCTTCATATAAGGAGAAGTATGTTTTTGGTGAAGTGCAAGTAGAGAAGGGCTCGCCGTTAAGTGAACATTCAAAGGTTGCATTTGGGTCATTAGAATAGAATGAGAATGAGGCATTTGGTGAATTTGAGGGATTTTGGGGATAGTTTGAAATTGAGCTCTTGGGTGCTTCAATATCTACCTCCCACATATATGTGGCTGGACTTACATCATAGTTGCCAGCAACATCCATTGATCTGACTGAAAATATATGAACCCCATGCAGTAACCCTGAATACATCTTTGGAGATGAACAGGTGGTAAATGGAGATCCATCAAGAGAACACTCAAATGTAGTACCTGATTCGTTCGAATCGAATGTAAACGTCGCAGAAGTTTGATTTGTTAATATAGGGGGATTTGAGGTTATAAAGGTGTCGGGTGGTGTG
Source organism: Deltaproteobacteria bacterium (assembly GCA_026416535.1). Classification (GTDB taxonomy): domain Bacteria; phylum Myxococcota; class SpSt-1050; order SpSt-1050; family SpSt-1050; genus SpSt-1050. The sequence goes on along the minus strand of JAOAFA010000029.1, from coordinate 2,523 downwards.
GTATCTATCAACCATTGATAACAAGCAGGAGTTAAATCAGTATTACCGGCTCTGTCTGAAGCCCTTACGCATACTTTATTTGTCCCTTCCAATAAATTATTGAATTGTTGATTTGCCTGACAGCTTGTATAACTACCATCATTTAATGAACATTCAAAAGTTACCTCGGACTCATTTGAACCAAAGGCGAAATTTGCTGATGTTGATTTAGAGACTGATGGAGGATGGCTCAATATATAGGTGTCCGGTGATATTGTGTCGACAGTCCAATAGTAGACAGGGGGGGATGTCTCAACATTCCCAACGTTGTCAATGCATCTAACAGAAAAGAGATGGGCACCATTCGATAGATTTATATATACCTTTGGAGATATGCATGGAGTCCAGTTTTGAGCATCTAATCTACATTCGAACAGACCATTTTCGTTGCAAGAAAATCTAAATGTTGCAGTTGTGTTTTTAGTATAGCTTTGGGGAGCCTCCGTAATAGTAGTTATTGGAGGAGTTGTATCTATTGACCAACTATGTGTTGCAGGGGTCAGATCAATATTGTTGGCCTCATCTATACACCTCACTGAGAAATGATGATTGCCATCTGGAAGATTTGTGTAGGTCTTTGGCGATGTACAACTTGAGTAAGGGGTGTTGTCGAGAGAACACTCAGCTGTTCCAGCCTCAGAACATATAAATTCGAAGGTAGCATTCTTAAACTGAGAAAGATTATTAGGTTTTGATGTGATTGTTGTTTCAGGAGAAATTGTATCAATAATCCAGTTATACATGGCAGGTGTTTTATCCATGTTGCCAGCCCTATCGATGCACCTTACCGAAAATGTGTGTTGTCCATCTGACAACATATTATATCTTACAGGTGAAATACATGTGGAGAATGAATCGTTGTCAAGTTTACATTCTATAATTGAATCCTCAGAACAAGTAAAACTGAATGATGGATTTGGATCGTTTGATTTTGGTGATGGTTTTGAGGTTATTATACTTTCTGGTTCTGTAGTATCAACTGTAAAGATATGTTCAAAAGCCTTTGATTTATTTCCACATTTGTCTTTAGAGTATATCTTAAATATGTGACTTTGTTCAGAGAGGTTATTAATGATCTGTGGTGATAGGCATTCATAAAAATTGCCCCAATCGATTGAGCACATAAATATGGCGTTGGAGTCAGTGGATGTGAAAGTGAAAGTGGCCACAGAGGTATTTATGAAGTCATTTGGTTTACTCAGGATTATAAGATCAGGAGGGGTAGTATCTGTCTCAAAGTTATACTCAAGAGGAGTATTGTCAATATTTCCAGCCTCGTCTTTGGATCTGATTAGAATAGAGTGGTTGCCATCTGAGAGATTAGTAACCTCTATAGGTACTAATGATTCTATCCATGCCGAGCCGTCGAGAGAATATTCGAATGTGCATCTTTCCTCTGTTGCCTCGACCTCTATCGAAACAAAGTTTTTACATTCAAAATCAGGTTGTGAAGAAAATATAGTGTCAGGTGGTATAGTATCTTTAATCCATCTACATTGAACAGATGTGTTTTCAGGATTCCCATCAATAATTGCCCTAACACTGAAGATATTATCTCCTTCTGGTATAGCTGTAATATCATTATTGGGTAATTGATAAGGTGATGAACAAGGTACCCAATCGGAGCCGTTTAGATTGCATTCAAATGATGAAGCTCTCGGATTTGAGAATTCAAAGATCAATGAAGAAAGATTGTTAGGTGATACTGGGCAATTTTTAATAACTGTTTCAGCCATACCTCCATCTAATATATCATCTGCGGACGCATCTTTGATTGTTGTGTCTTCCATTACATCTGATACTATATCTGGTTGAGCGATGTCAAACTCTGTATCGACTGTGACATCTGTGTTTACATCTTTAAAGTCTTCACTGATATCTGACACCTCAGTTGGCACATCAATAGTTTTTATGTCACCACCATCTTCCAATGATATGTCTTGTGATATATCTGTCATACTTTCCGTATCATGCAAGATATCATCTGTAGTTGTGTCTAAGATATCATGCACAATATCTTTTGATGAAATGTCTTGTAGTATATCTGTTGTGACATCTATTACAGTATCTGTTGTTGTAGGGATGTCATCAAGTATTAGATCCGGTTCTCCTCCGCAGTCGCAGGCAGATATCATTAGTAATATTATCATTAAGGGGCTTAAATAGATAGCTTTTTTTAGCATATACTTTTCCTCCTAATATTAACTTTAAAAGTTTTTAACATATAACTTGATAAAATGCAATAGCTTGTATAAGTCAAGGACATTTGCGACATTTCTTCCTTTCTCAATTAAAAAACGCTGGGTGTCAGGTAGAACACCGGGTGTCAGGTAGAATTGAGGTTGCAATTACTAACTTTTACTACCTTTGATAAATCAAAATAAGAACTCAACTAAAACTCAAAACTTCTACACCTATTGTCTACTCGTAAATATGCTTTTATACTACCCCTTTTATATCCTCCGCTCCCTTATCCACAAATAT